>JAFOZN010000035.1 GCA_017391185.1 Alistipes sp.
CGATAGCCAATGTGGCAACCCCCATCGGCGCTTGGTTACAACATCTGCAGGAGATGATTCCCACACTCTCGGCTCTGATTTGGGGAGCATTCATACTCATGGCAGGCATGAGCGTGGGACGTTATGGAGTACGATATTCGTTATATCCAGCCTATACACTCATGGCGATTCCGATTTTCGGTGCAGTAGCTACGTGTGTTATGGTCAGCAGAGATTATATGGTCTCGATGTGTGCAGCACTCATCATGCTCTTGGCCACAAAGTATATACATCGTTGTGTAATGCGCTCGAAGGGTTTTAGCGATCTATCGCTGGCGATGTTGGCATACGGTACATTACCCCTCATATATGCCCCAACGGCTATCTTGTTGGTCATATTGCCCGTCATTATATTCTTCGTACGTAATACATGGAGAGATTGGGTGGTGACTATCGCCAGCCTGTTTTTACCTACCGCAGCACTCTGCTATTGGAGTTGGTGCGCGGGTAATGGCTTCACAACACCTGCCATAAGTATTTATCAAGCCTTGCTGACCCCAAGCGAGTTCAGCCTATTCAGCACACTTAACCCCACGAGTGTCTTGCTCTTGGGCGTATTGCTCGTGATGGTGTTATGTTCCTTCTCGCTGATTATTTCGGACAAGTATTCGCTAAAGGTAAGCTCGCGCTCGATTATGCGTTACAACTCGCTGATGCTCTTAGCGACCATCGCCATGTTGCTCATCCCAAGCTCTACTGCTACGACATTTGCCATCATAGCCTCACCTGCTGCGATGCTCATACCGCTGATCTTCGTACGCATGGGAACATCATTCACAGAGTTCCTCTACCGCCTAATGTTGCTTTTTGCGGCGGTAAATTGTCTTCTGTTGGCCATATTCTAAGCCAAGAGCAAAAGTTAGGCGACTCTGTTTTTGCGCCAGATGTAGATAGCATTCACCGCATTAATGGTATAGAAAGCATACTTCACGACCATCAATGCCGCATGTGGCTCGCCATTGATTGTAGCCACAGTCCAGAGCGTCACACTCAGCAGGTTGATAGCCAACCACAAAAACCACTGCTCCCAATAGGCACACGTCATAAGATACTGAGCCACAACAGCTATAACGGTAATCGCAGCATCCTTCAGCGGCTGAGAATCATCGGTATAAGTAGCCAAAATCCACCACAAAAGAGCCGTAGCCACCACTATCACCACGCCCCAAATAGCCATCTGACGGGGTGTCATACTCCGCGATTGTACCTTCGACTCATCTCCTTCGTCCTTACGCCTACGCCACGCCCAATAGCCGATAAACTGCATCGGCACATAATACAATAGGTGCAACGCCGCACCGCCATAATACTGAGACTTGAGAGCAATGTATCCATAGACACCGACATTTATCAATCCGAAAAAGAAGTTCAAAATGCTGCGGTTGGCACTCAGCACCACACCCATCACACCCGCCACCAAGACGATGAAACCCAACGCATCGAACTCGCCCGTGAGGAGTGTATATGCCGTAGCGGTAGCAATCGGACCTACTATTAATAGATAGTCCAACGGACGTAAAGTCGAGAGTGAAAAGATTTTAGCCATAAGGATTATATGTTTTGTTGCACAAAATTACAACAAAATGACATTTTTGACTCTCTGTGAGCTGATTTTTTGAGCATTAAATCGTTTTTTGCACAAAATTATCTATCTTTGCACTCCGTATCAACCTCTTATATAGGGCGTAAGGTTAGTTAGGTGGTCAATGCCGTGAGGTAGCAACCGCCTGGGATTACGAGCCAATGAGCAGTATGGTAGACCAAGCGCAGCGATAATGTTGAACGATTTAACTTTTTATTTTTTGTTGCAACAATGAACAAGGATGCAATTATCAAGCTCGTGAACGAGCAGATGTGGCCAAAGACTGATGCTGATGTGCCTCAGTTTGGTGCTGGTGATACTATCACCGTAACTTATCGTATTGTAGAGGGTAACAAGGAGCGTTTGCAGAGCTTCCGTGGTGTAGTTATCCAGATTAAGGGTACAGGTAAGACTAAGATGTTTACAATCCGTAAGATCTCTAACGGTGTAGGC
>JAFOZN010000036.1 GCA_017391185.1 Alistipes sp.
ATGTTCAAGCAAAATTACCGTCACAACGCCCATAACAAAGCCATTACCGATAATTGGGCGAAGCACCGCAGGTATTACACCCATAGGGATTATGCCAAATACAAGTGCCACCATAATCGGCAGACCAACCGTCAAGGCGTGATCAAAGCTCTTGACCGAGTTACCTGAAATAAGCGTAGAGAACGCTGCTGCAAGTTGAGTACCCATAAGATATAGCAATATCACACCTATAACCGTATCAGGGATTGCCGTTAGGAGTGCAATAATGGGTGGAACAAATGCACAAACGATCAAACCTAATGATGCAGGCAAAAGCGCATAACGAGAAGCACATGATGAGGAGGCAATCACACCTGGCGACATAGTATAATTCACGGGACCTATAATACCCATCGAGCCTGCTACGATATTCAACACGCCCGTCAGCCCAACACCTCTACGACAACGGCGATCCATGTTAGGCGTTTGGAGCAAAGCACCCGTAGATTGGATAGAGCCGATATCGTTGATAAGCAAAGCAATATAACATATCAAGAAAGCAATCACCATACTCCAATCAAACTCCATTGCAGGCAAGAACATACTCCCCTGAGAGGAGAACTCACCTTTGAATATCTCACCGAAGCCACCCAATACTATATAATATATCACACATCCGACAAACAGAGAGATTGGGACAACGATAGACTTCAAAACTCCCTTTAAGCGACTATTAGCCACCACCATAATAGGTACTCCAAGCAGGGCGAACCACAATCCAAAGCTATGACTCTCAGGGTGTGCGGCAGGGAATATCAGATTTTTAATAGTCGGGCCAAGCGTATAGGCTATAAGCATCATGATAACCACCACGATGCGTGGCGTAAAAATCTTCTGCATGTGCTCAATCAAACGGCCCGCAGAGAGCAAAGATATAGCCACACCACCAACAATAAGCGAAGTGTAAATCTTATTGGTGTTTATCGCATCACCCTGAGATGCTAATGCAGTAATAATACCCACCAACAGCACCGAAGCAGGACCAGAGATGATAGGCATGCGATGGCCTATAAAGATCTGGAGAATGGTCGCCACGCCCATAAAGGCAAAAACCTTCTGAGCATACAGCACCTTCTCAGCAGCAGTGCCTTGCGCAATAAAGATTGAAGTCACAATAACTGCCACCGCCAAAACAAACCACTGCAGGCTATATACAAGCAACTGTCCCAATCGGGGACGATCATCTATACCGTATTTAAGTTCCATAATCTAAAGCCTTTTGGGCAAAGATAGGTTTTCGGGGAATAAACACCAAAAAAAAGCCTGCATTTTTGCAGGCTTACTCCTTAATGGCTAAAATTTAGGAAATTATTTCTTCTCGATAAGACGCTTAGCCTCCAACGGATTATCGGTAGTAATATAATCTACACCCTGATCAATACTCCACTGAATATCAGCAGTAGAGTTCACGGTCCAGATATTTACGGTCAATCCCAACGCCTGAGCCGCTTTGATCCACTCTGGATGCTTTTTCAAAACACCATGATTATAATCAATACCTGTAAAGCCCAACTGCTTACACTCCAAAGGAGTGAGCTCACCATTGAGATATGCTACCTGAATACCCTTAGGGCCATACTTAACCAGCTCCTGACACACGTGCTTACTGAAGGCGATATACTCAACATCCTTCTTGAGCTTATACTTCTTAACCATCGCCAAGATATTCTTGGTCACTCTGGTCTCACGCTCAGGAGTAGCATGGCTCTTAATCTCAATAATAAGCTTTGTCGCAGTATTCTTTTTAGCCTGAATAAGATACTCCTCCAAAGTAGGGATGGTTTCACCATTCTCCAACTTAGCGGCCTTGAGTGTAGCATAATCAGTCTCCTGAACATTCATATCGGCATGGTTCAAGCCATGAACAACAATCAAAACGCCATCCTTGGTCTCGTTGATATCACACTCCGAGCCGAAAAACTTATACTCCTGAGCATTCACCAACGCAGAGAGTGAGTTACGCGCCGAATTACCCGTTGCATGGAATCCACGATGCGCCACAATCTGCGACTGGGCAAAAAGAGAACCTGCCGAAAAAAGAGCTACGGCAAAAAACAAGATTTTTTTCATAATCGCTAAATTTTATTTAATTCAATTTTAAATTACTTCACTACGAGGCTATACATTACGCTAAGTAACCGACCCCACAACATTAGACAAAGTTATAAATTTTATCTCAATATATTCTCAATCAGTGAAAAAATCAAATAAAATTTCTCCGTTTAAGACATTATTCCATCGAGAATAAAATTATTCTTTTTTTAACATGATATATATGTGGAAATAATCAAATTTATTTGTAAATTTGCATGACGTGCGTACATGATATCCATCATGAACAAATGGAGTAAACGTATTCACCTCTAAATTGGGAGATTAGTATTAACAAATATAAAAACAAAACTATGCAAAACAAGTATTCACTGCCCTATGATGGCGGTTTGATCCTTGAGGGAACACCAAAGGATATTATCCATCGCTACGAGAAGGTTCCAACCTCTATTTTCGATGCTGAGGTAGAAGGTATAAACTATGTTGTCAACGAGATTATCAACGCTATCAAAAAGCATGAGGCTACAGAGCCACATCGTCCTTTTGCGTTAGGTCTTACTACAGGTCGTACACCAATCGGAGTATATATCGAGTTGGTAAATCGCCATAAAGCTGGAGAGATATCATTTAAGAATGTAGAGGTATTCAGCCTCGATGAGTTCTACCCCATTAAAGCTTCTGAGCAGCAGAGCCGCAACTACCGCATCCATGAGGATTTCATCTCTCATGTAGATATTGCACCAGAGAATGTACACATCATTGACGGTACAGTTCCTTCAGAGAAGCTCTCTGAGTACTGTGCAGAGTATGACCGTAAGGCTCGCAACATCGATTTGATGGTAATCGGCATGGGTACTCAGGGCCAGATCGGCTTTAACGAGCCTGGTTCATACGCCAAGTCAACAACCCGTTTGGTGCAGCTCACTTACCAGTCTCGCAAGCAGCAGGCAGGCCTCTTCTTCGGAGCTGAGAACACACCACGCATGGCTATCACAATGGGTCTCAATACCGTAATGAGCGCAAAGCGTATCGTTTTGATGGCTTGGGGTGAGGATAAGGCCAATATCATCAGC
>JAFOZN010000005.1 GCA_017391185.1 Alistipes sp.
GTAGCATTTCTTTCTCTAATACCCACCATATACGGCTCCTTCTGCCGAAATTAACAATATGGTGAGGTAACACAAAAATGGTATATGTACCAACCACTTATCAAATTTCACCCTTATCCTGCCATTATTACGCAAGTTCTTTATATCTTTATACAAAAAATAAGCTTATGAAATACATTAAATTATTTATGTTGATGGTTGCCTGTTGCCTAATCTCGTGTGGCGGAGGCGAAGATGATGGTGGAGGTACTATATCTGGCGGTACTTTTGAAATTAGTGAAAGCGATTTGACACAAAACGTAGGCAAATCTGCTACAACATTATATATCCCTGTGAAAACAGACCTCTTGTCAAATCAGTGGTCTGTAGAGTCTGATGCTATCTGGTGTAAAGCAGGAAAGTCTTCGGATGGGAAAAATATCACGGTGATGGTGGATCCTAGCGAGGAGATTGATGTTCGTACAGCTAAAGTAACAGTGATAGTGACATCTCCTCAAAAAAGTTATACTATAACAGTCAAGCAGCTTGGTTATGGCCCAGCAATCCTATTGAAATCTATTCCAAATCTGGTACAAAAGATCTCTGCAGAAGGCGGTAAACAGGAGATCGTAGTTACTACAAATATTGACTATACGGTCACCTCTCCTCAGGTAGATTGGGTAAAAGAGATGACCAGCACTTATTCGACCAGAGGTTTTGTGGATTACAGCCACAGATATGATGTTGAGAAGAATTTAAGTTTCGATTCTCGTTCTACTACCATTACTTTCTCGGATAATAGAAAGAATGTGCAAGATAGCGAGAAGGCGAAATCGGTAACTCTTGAATTGAGGCAAGAGGCGTTGGATGGAAAACCTTCGGATGTTGATATTGAAGGCGATATTAAGTTGAAAGTTATAGGCGGACAAGCAAATCAGGAGCAGTCAGGAGCTAATAACGAACTGAAATACTCATACGATGGTAAGATGGATACCCATTACCACTCTCCTTGGTATGCAAATACTAAGTGGCCTGTAATTTTGGAGTATTATTTTGATGGCACCAATGACTTGGACTATATAATTTACCATTCTCGTAATGGAAATGGTAATTTTGGACAATTCAAACTCTATGTGGCGACCAAGGAGAATAGTAATTATGAATTTGTTGGTGAGCATGATTTGAAATGTGCTGGAGGATCGAGCCGAATCTCTCTTCCGGAGAGTGTGCAAGGTGTAACCAAGGTGAAATTCGAGGTACTCAATGGAAGCGGAGATGGCACAGGAAATACATACGCCAGCTGTGCCGAGATGGAGTTTTATCAGATAAATACAGAGAAGAGTTTGGATGCCCAGCTTCGTAGTGTGTTTACAGATCTGACTTGTTCGGCATTAAAGGATGGAGTTACAGAGGGTGATATCAATCAGTTGCCAGAGTATTTCTGCAAATTGGCTATTGCTATACGTGATGGCGTCTATTCCGATTATGAAAAGGAGTTCCGAATTCAGGAGTATAAGGCTCATAGTAACCCTGCTGTAGCTGCAGAGAAATTCATGATCAAGAAGTACTCGATGTTGGATAATCCCACAGGTATAACAGTAAAGGCAAACGATGAGATTATACTTTTGGTGGGTGATACATATGGTCATGATGTCAGTGTACATAACGTAGGCGAGGAGCAGACTAATTTTGGAGAGAGTCATAACTATCCACAGACTGAGGCGACGGGAGATCCATATTTCTTGCAGCCTGGTGTAAATAAGATCAAGGTTCAGAAGAGTGGTATGTTGTTTATAGTCTATCATGCTGATTTGGCAACAAATCCAAAACCTATCAAGATTCATATTCCAATAGATTGTGGTCAGGTGGCTGGATATTGGGATTTGGAGAAGCATAAGACCAACGAGAAGTATAAAGAGTTGATCGGTAAATCGACTTATAAGTATTTCTGTGTGCGAGGTGAGCGCATGATCTTCTACTTCCACCGCGATAAGATGATGGCTGCCGTGCCAGAGGATATCAATTCTGCTATAAATCTGTGGGATGATATCGTAAGATGGCAACATGAATTGATGGGATTTGATGATGTATTCCCTGCGCAAATGAACAACCATTTGTTCGCTATCTCTCCAGAGGGTAGCTATATGTGGGCTGATCACTATCGAGTAGCTTTCGTTTATACTTATTTGAATAATATCCTCTTGAAAGATAATGTGATGGCCGAAAAGGATAATGCTTGGGGACCAGCTCATGAGATCGGACATATTCATCAGAAGGCTATCAATTGGCCAAGTTGTTCGGAATCTTCCAATAATCTCTTCTCGAATCTTATCCTTTATAAATTAGGTAAGTATTGCTCTCGTGGTAGATCATTGGATAAATTGGCTCGTGCAAGATTTGTGGATGGCAATAGCTGGTCAAATCTGGGAGAGAAGTTTGAGCCTGCATATCAGGGCGAAGCTCCCGATCTTCATTTGCGTATGCATTGGCAGTTGTTTAATTACTACCACCGCTGTGGCTATATGCCAGATTTCTGGGCTAAGATGTTCAAGGCTTTGCGTGAAACTCGTATTGAGGAGTCTGATCCTGGAGCTGGTCAATTGTTATTTGCCAAGACTGCATGTAAGGTTGCTAATGAGGATTTGACCGAGTTTTTTGAGATGTGGGGATTCTTTGAGCCTGTAAATAATGTGAAGTTGGAGCAGTATGGTACATGGAATTACAATGTAACCCAAGCTATGATTGATGATGCGAAGGCCTATATGGCAACATTCCCTAAGAAGGCGGCTCCAATCCAATACTTGGAGGATCGTAAGAGTGGAGATGTTGGCTTGGATGTAGATCCTGGAGATGTGGGTTATTATACTCAGTTTATAGATAATCAGAAGATTACAAAGACCATAACCCATACACGTAGTGGTCAGACTATCAGTGTGAAGGATGGTGACGAGGCTGTAGCTTTTGAGTTGTATAAGGGTGATAAGTTGGTTTACTTCTCTAATAAGTTCAATTTCTCAGTTCCTTCGGCTATCGGTTTGGATGATAGTGTAGTGGTAAAGGCCGTACAGGCTGATGGAGTGAGGGTTGAAGTGAAATAATCTTAACCGCTAAAGAATAGGTCTAATAAATGATTTTGTGATACGTTCGTTCTCAAAATCGACTTGTTCTATAACTTTTAACGAAAAGAGAGTGTCTAACTTGTGGTTAGGCACTCTCTTTCTTTTTTAGGGAGATTAATTCTTAAATATCAAACCGTTAGCATCGGCATCTATTTTTATCTCGCTGTCTCGGCTTACGTTGCCCGCCAAAATCTGCTTTGAAAGTGTATTGACCACCTCGCGTTGCAGAACGCGCTTTACGGGGCGTGCTCCGAACATCGGATCATAACCTGCTTGGGCGATATACTCCTTGGCAGCGGCGCTGAATGAGAGCTTGATACCATTCTCGTGGAGCATACGGCGAATGATAGAGAATTGAATCTCGACAATCTGCTCTATGTCGCGCTTTGAAAGTGGCTCAAACATCACAATCTCATCTATTCTGTTCAGGAACTCAGGCTTGAGCTGCGTCTTGAGCATCTCCACAACATCCTCTTTGGTGCGCTCCACGACCTCCTCTGAGAGTGATTCACCATCGAAGGCTTTAGCGAAATTCTCTTGGATAATATGTGAGCCCATATTAGAGGTCATGATGATAATCGAGTTGCGGAAATCCACCGTACGTCCCTTGTTGTCGGTCAGCCGACCATCATCCAATACCTGTAATAGGATGTTGAACACATCGGGGTGAGCCTTCTCAATCTCATCCAACAGTACTACTGAATATGGCTTACGGCGTACTGCCTCGGTGAGTTGACCGCCCTCATCATA
>JAFOZN010000006.1 GCA_017391185.1 Alistipes sp.
AATCCGCCCAACAATTCACGATAACGAAGTATCGCTTGGGCACTCTTCTCACCTATGCCATATACAGCCACAAGCTCCGTTGAGTCGGCACGATTTATCTCTATCAAATCTGGTCTTTGCTCCGTCTTGGCTAAAGTTATGGATTCCTCTGGCTGAGAGAATACGATATATTTCATCATCCGATCTGCTACCAAGGAATCTATGACATAACAACTGCGAAGTTTCTCCTCATCATGTATTCCGCCCGTGCCATCGCGGTAATTCAAAACCACCTGAGCTTGACGCTCAGAGAGTCCCCAGCGCATAAGATACTCCACCGATACGGTATCTATCATGAAAGGTTCTGAGGGCACGACAATCTCACGCTTGGGATTAGGCCCTTCGGCGTGAGAGTTATATGATTTGGGTTGCGAATAACTATTCTGACGAGGTTTGATGCGATACTGCTCCTCGATAATAATATAGGATTTAATTTGAGCATATATCGAATCATTCATTCCCGACACCTCGGCCAAATCCTCCTTCATACGAAAGACCTTACCATAGTTGCGCCAACGAACAATACCCACCGCAATCTCAGTAGGCAAACCTGACGAGCGCAGAGTCTCGTAACTATCTTTGTTGGGATTAAACTCTTTTAGCGGGTTTTCTTCTACTACGCCCTCGGCTTTAGCCCTCTCGGCGCTCTTCGCCAGCAATGCGCTCTCAGTCGCATCTCTATCACGCTCAATCACATAGGTCAGCATCACGATCAGCAATAAGATCGGGATCAGGTACAACAACCCTCTGGTCTGCTCTCGTGAAAAGAGACTCATAGAAAAACGTCTTTATCGCTCCGCCCTACCACTCGGCTTTAGGCGAGAGCCACAATTTACGATAACGGCGCGAAGGAGATTCTATCTTCTTGCCCAAGCCATATTCAGCCCATCGCTCATCGACCTTATGAATGGTCTCAGTTGATGACATCACCACATTAGGGAAGCGCTTAGGATTATCCCCCTCCCCAGGATGTTTACTGCGAGCATCGAAGAGTAGCGCACCACCCACAAACTCCACATCTCGGCGAGGATCGGTATTGGCCATAGCAAGCCACAACAGGTCGCTCAGAGTCATCACTCCCGCAGCCTGATAATCAAACAATGCCACATACTTCACACCCACAAAGCCGTTTTCAACCAGATACAACTTCACATCAACCTCCACAGGGCGATTCTCATCGGCATAGAGCAACAGCATACCATACTCTGCAAGCAGGCTGGTGTCGCACAACCTCACGCCACCTATAGGCTCAAGCGATGTGGGTTCTAAAATCGGGGCAACCTCCTGCTGAGGATCAACTCCTGTAAGATCGATAGCCAACTTACCACCAAAACCGCAAGTCGCCGTAGCATGATCCAAGACATCCAATACACCCTCAGCTCTAATGATCGAAGAGTTTAGATCAGCACGTCTAAGCAATCTGCCAAGCGTAGCAAAAGAGCGGATATTCTCCCCTGTCGATGCCACGATCATATACTTATTAAACATCATCTGACCAGCTCCCCATAGACCTTGCACAACCTTATGCGACTGACCTTCGTAGCGGTTGGCAATAGAGACCACAGCCAAGTTGTGAGCCGTACCCTCCAAAGGCATCCACAAATCCTCCACCTCAGGCTGCACAGCCAGGCGGATAGGTGCAAGAAATATCTTTTCGGTAGCTTCGGCTATATAAGCATCCTCCTGAGGTGGCACGCCCACCACAGTAGCAGGATAGATAGCATCTCGGCGATGGGTAATACAGGTCACATGGAAACGAGGATAGAGATCCTTCAGAGAGTAGAATCCTGTATGATCACCAAAATCACCCTCCACAACCTTATCTTCCGCAGGATCAACATAACCCTCTATTACAAAATCACAATCCGCAGGGATACGAATATCACAGGTCAGAGCCTTGACCAACTTTACAGGCTTACGGCGTAGGAATCCCGCCAAGAGATATTCATCCATATTGTCGGGCATAGGGGCTGTCGCTGCATAGGTATATGCAGGATCACCACCCAAGCAGACCACCACAGGCATACGCTCTCCCAAGCGTTTATATCCGTCATAATGTCTTGCGCCTGTTTTATGTTTATGCCAATGCATACCCGTAGTCCGCTTATCGAAGCGTTGCATGCGGTACATACCCACATTACGCACTCCAGTATCGGGATCTATGGTATTGACCATCGGCAGAGTAACAAACGCCCCGCCATCGCACTCCCAAGAGTGAAGCAACGGCAACTTCTCAAGATCTACATCATCTCCCTGCCAAACCACTTGCTGACACTCGCCTCGTCCAGATACGTTTTGCGGAAACCACTTGGCTACATCAGCCAGCAAAGGCAGCATTTTCATCTTCTCCCACATCGAAGCCTTTGGTGAGAGTGCATCGCCCAATAGGCTCGATATGCGCTGGGCTATATCGTCCAAACTATCCACACCCAGAGCCATAGCCATACGTCTGCTCGATCCCATCATATTCGTAACTACGGGGAACATAGACCCTGTATTCTCAAATAAGAGAGCCTTACCTCCGCCCTCGCTTTTGGCCATACGGTCGGTAATCTCGGCTATCTCAAAACGAGTTGATACGGGAGTCTTTACTCTGAGGAGTTCTCCCTCGCGTTCCAAACGCTCGATATATTCTCTGAGGTTGTGGTACATATATTATATATAGTAACTATTCTTACTTAAGAGGCGTATATGGAATCTTATACTTCTCATCCAATCGTAGGATCTGATTCTCATGCATGGCCTTATCTGCCAACAGAGCAAACTGCGTAGCGTAATACGACTCCTCTAACACCTTCTCTGGCTGACGGCCTGTGATTGTGGCATGGATAAATGCCTCCAGCAACTCGCGCGAGCCATCCGCCTCGGCACCAACAGTACTCTCGCCTGTGACAACCTTCACATTAGTCATAATAGGCACACCTGGAGCCAATGGGCTCGACTCTGCCGCCCACGAAGTACCTGCAAAGACTGAATTTGACATCACGCCACTCTCGATCTGGGCAATAAGCTGATGCATACCGCTACCCTTAGGCGCGGGTTCATCGCTATAATACATTCCCGTAACAAGATCTATCGTACCGTTTGTACCTAAAATCTGCTCACCCATACCGAAATGCTTGTTCGAGATTATCGACTCGAAGGTCATATTTACGCCATTGGGATAGGTGAAAATAGCACTCACGCAATCATACACGTCACGCTTATCCTCCTTGAGCCAATGCACCAAATGTCCAGAGCCCATCACCTGCTCAGGCAACATACCCAAAGCCCATGATCCGTTCTGGAGCTGGTGGCATGCAAGCTCGGTCATCAGGCCGCGCGAATACTCGCTATACAATCGCCAATTAATATGACGCTCCAATTCGGGCGAAGGGACATCTCTACGCCAATTATTATTGCGATACCAATAGTTTCTCACTCCGACAACATCTCCAATCTTACCCTCATGGATCATGCTCATTGCCTTGATATACTTGGGATCGAAGAGACGCTGCTGACCGATAAAGAGTACACCATTTGTCTCTTTGCGTTTGTTATAGACCTCTAAACACTCATCTAAGGTATAACCCATCGACTTCTCGCAAAAGACTCTTTTACCAGCCGACAAAGCATCCAAAGTCATCGGAGCATGGAGATATAGAGGCGTAGCGATAATCACACCCTCGACATCACGCTGCTCCAAAAGGTGGCGATAATCATCATAGAGCTTAGCCTTAGGATAATACTGCGCGGCATCCTCCAGATGTGGGCGATAGTTATCACACAGAGCCACCACCTCGACATTAGGCATCTGCACAAGATGTTTTATATGGAAACATCCGCGCGATCCCGTACCGATAATACCGATACGAGCCTTCTCACCCTTAACCTCCTGCTTGGCTTTATCGCTGCACGACTGCAACCATGGGAACAAAGACAAGGTCACACCCGCAAAACCAATTTTACCGCAATCTGACAAAAACTCTTTTCTATTCATTATATCTATTTTTTCTTTCTTCATTCACTTAAAGTTTCTCGCTACCCTATTTTACGAATAGAGACCGAGCCACAATCTCCGCACAAAATCTCGCTGGCACGATAACCATCATATTGCGAAACGATAGCTTCGCGTTCAGTTTTAGGCGCTGCATACAAAGCCGTTGACAACACCTCACACACCAAAGCCGAGCGCCCCTCAACCAATATAAGTTCCTCAGCCGCAACACTCGCGCCCGTATGAGGATTGACAATATGATACTCGCCCTTATAATTACGTCCCGATACGGACATTGCGCTATCCTTCAAGCGTACCTCTTTGGCTACTATACCATGTTGTTTGGTATGATCCACTCCGACCGCCCACCACTCGCCATAGGGGTGAGTTCCCAATGCCGAGATGGAGCTACTGCCAAAATTGAGCAATGCCCTCTCTACACCCTCATCCGAGAGCATACGACTCACTCGTTCCAGAGCAAAACCCTTGGCAAAACCGCCCAAATCGAGAGTCACTTCGGGGGCATTAAAGCGTACGCTATGACTCTTGGGATTGAGCGTATAGCTAACCATATCCTTACCACATGAGGTAGAGGTGGCAATATCAAAATAACCTCTTGTACCTCTACGAAAAGCCTCACTGAGTTCCAACGCCATAAAAAGGTCCTCACCCACCGAGACATCCTCCATGGCAGCTTTAAGGTTAAGCACCGCAAGCGGACTCTTCTCGCTGAAACGATTAAACTCACGCTCCATAGCGAGCATCTCTTGTTCTACACGCTGAGCCAACCCCTGAGCTTGATTCTCCGCCTGACCAGTCCAGATAATCTCCAAACGGCTATGCATCGCCCGTAACTTGAGATAAGAGACGGGGTATAACGGATTTTTGGCACTATACTCAAACTCGAAAGCCATCTTGGAGTATCTTATTTTTTACGAGCCAAGCCACTCAATATCCACCATGCCACACGCATAGCAAGCAACAGACCGTAGAGAACAAGTGTAGTCACTACGATATAACCTACCTGCGTAAAAATCTCATACCACGGAGTCGAGAATTTAATAATGGCGCACCAATTCACCACATTGGCTACAGCAAAACAACATAGCAAAATAATCAGCTCGCGCCTTTTTACCTTTGCTGTAATTACACTATCCTTCATCTTGACTTTATATAAAAGCTACAACTCTCTGATCTTTAAATTACGATACGACACCTGATCATTGTGATCCTGCAATAGAATATGACCGCCATCGCCTCCTGCAAAGTTCTTCACCTTAGCAAATTTGCTCTGCTTGATCATCTCATCCCATGCCTTGGTACCCTTATCATATTCGATAAGTTTATGGCCATTGATCCAATGCTCCACATGGTTACCTTTAACCACGATGCGAGCCCTATTCCAACCATACTTATCGGCATATTTCCAACCCTGAGCTGGCATAATATCATAGAGCGAAGCCAATCGGCGATTACCATCACGACCAGCCTTAGCATCGGGATGCTTCTCATCATCCAAAATCTGATATTCGCAACCCACGCTACCATTCAGACCGATGAAGTATTTGATACCGCTATTAGCGCCTGGAGTGAGTTTAAAATCGACCTGAAGTTCAAAATCGTGATACTTATCTACTGTCACAATATCGCCTGCGCCCGACTTTGGCTTTATGACAAGCGTTCCATCCTCGACCTTCCAGCCCTTCTCGAAATCGGCATTGCCGTAGTTGCTCTTCCAACCACTTAGATCCTTACCATTCCACAAAAGTTTCCAACCAGCCTGAGCCTCACGCTCCGAAAGGTAGTTGGCAACATGATTCTGCTGCGAGATCTCTGTGATAGGAGCAGACAACTCCTCCTCCAGATTCTCGGTCTTGATACGGATATTACGCCAACGAATACTCTTACCTATCTTGCTCTTATCATTACCAATCTCATGCACCTGCAAAGCGATAAATCCTTCGGCATCTTTATCATCTATCATATCTGTGGTAGGCACACCATTGAGCCACACGCGGATAGAGTGACCAACAGCCTCGACACGCAATTTATTCCACTCGTTGAGTTTAAATGCCTTCTGCGCCACAGGCTCGTTCTGCAGATTATACAACCAACCGCTACGCATCTCATCGTAGATACCGCCACTAAATGCCGCAGGATCAATCTCGCACTGATAGCCATAAACTCTACCATCCTTATACTCTGGCTTAGAGTGGCTACGAAGCTGAATTCCCGAATTCACACCCGCCTCGACCTTATACTCCAACTCAAGGATAAAGTCGCCGTAATTCTTCTCGGTGGCCAAGAAAGTATTGGGTGTATTTGGGGTGCTTATACCCACAATCTCACCATTCTCAACACGATATTCGGCATTACCGTTGAGCTTCACCCAACCTTTGAGGTTACGGCCATTGAAAAGTTTTGTCCATCCATCCTTCTCTCGCGCCTGAGGCGTACACATCACACTTAGGGCAAGTATGGACATTAAGAGGATCTTCTTCATATTTAGTAGTTTTTAGTTTGGTCTATATTTTGGGGCATAACCCGAGATCGAGCCAGATGCCAAAAGAGCATCGTTGCCACGTTTTTTTTGTAATTGTATAACGATAGCTATTTTGAAGCTGGTCGATGATTTAGAATGCGGAGCATACTTGTAGTATGTGAGCAATTCGAAATCGAGCCAGATGCCGAAAGAGCATCGTTAGACATTTACAACTTTATGTCGTAAATCTGTATTACCCCTTGCAACTTACCTTGATCATCTACGGCAAGCAAGGAATTCACCTTATGCTTGGTCATAAGCTTCTCTGCATCGATGAGCTTGGCATTCATATTAATGGTTTTGGGGTTACGAGTAGCGATATCAATAGCCGAGATAGAGAAAAACTCTGCCTGACGTGACTCCATCGCACGGCGAATATCTCCATCAGTCACAATACCGACAATCTCGTCTCCATCCTGAATTACGATCAAGCCCAAACCTCCACGGCTCACCTTGTGGATCATCTCGGTAGCCGAACAATCAGCTGCAACAATTGGCAAATCATCTTTACGCATCACATTGCCCACAGTCATCAACAAACGGCGGCCCAAGCTACCTCCTGGGTGCAGACGTGCAAAATCCATCGAAGTGAATTGACGAGCCTTCATCAAAGCTATGGCCAACGCATCACCCATCGCTATCTGTGCCGTAGTCGAAGTAGTAGGCGCAAGATGTAAGATACAAGCCTCCTCCTTGACATTTACATCAAGGTGTATATCCGAATTTTTAGCCAGCGTAGAGTTGGGATTACCCGTCATAGAGATCAGAGTATTGCCGTTGCTCTGGATAAACGGTACAATTTTGAGCACCTCATCGGTCTCACCCGAAAACGAGAGAGCAAGGATCACATCCTCCTTTGAGATCATACCCAAATCACCATGAAAAGCCTCACCCGGATGGAGAAAGAAACTTGGAGTACCGGTACTCGCCAGCGTAGCAGCAATTTTACGACCTACCAAACCCGACTTACCCATACCTGTAACGATAAGTTTACCTGAAGCTGACAAGATACGATTTACGGCAGAGAGGAAATCATCCCCCAATCGTTGAGCCATCATCTGCAGCGCCTCAGCCTCTACGTTGAGCGTACGGCGTGCCAAATCGAGAATCTCATGTGAAGTTAATTCGTTCATATTATGTTATTTTTACATCAGTTCCTTAACAAGCTGCTCCAATTTGTCCAATTCCAACATATTGGGGCCATCACTCAAACCCTGATCAGGATCGGGATGCACCTCAAAGAAGAAGGCATTGGCACCAAATGCTTTGGCCGCCTTAGCCATTGCTGGCACAAACTCACGATTACCGCCTGTCTTACCTCCCGCAGCACCAGGACGCTGAACACTATGGGTACAATCCATCATCACGGTAGGTGAAATCTTCAACATATCGGCGATATTGCGGAAATCAACCACCAAGTTATTATATCCATAGATATTTCCACGCTCGGTAAGCCACACCTCTTCAGCACCAGACTTTACAGCCTTCTCGTATGGGAAAAGCATATCTTCGCCCGAAAGGAACTGAGCTTTCTTGATATTTACAATTTTACCTGTCTTAGCAGCCGCAACCAGCAAATCGGTCTGACGACACAAAAAGGCAGGGATCTGAATCACATCGACAACTTCACCCGCTGGCGCAGCCTGATGTGACTCATGGATATCGGTGCAGAGCTTCAAGCCCCACTTCTGTTTCACGTCCCACAACATCTCTAAGCCCTTCTCTAAGCCTGGGCCACGATAAGATGAAAGTGATGTACGATTAGCCTTGTCAAACGAGGCTTTGAATATAATCTCGGTGCCAAGACGCTGATTAATCTGCACCAAACGCTCGGCAACTTGATCCAACAGCTCTTTAGACTCTATAACACATGGTCCTGCAACAAATTTCACCATACGAAATATCTCATTTACAAATTACTTTTCTGAGCTTTCAAAAACTCCTCGGCACGCTCCAAATCCTCAGGAGTGTCGATACCTACGGTCTCAACATCCGAGATTCCCACACCGATCTTATAACCATTCTCCAACCAACGCAACTGCTCCAGCGACTCGGCCTTCTCTAAAGTCGATTGAGGCAGAGCAGTTACCTCGCCCAAAACATCACGGCGGAAAGCATACATACCGATATGCTTGTAGAAGGTATGATGCTTGAGCCAATCCTCACGCTCCACACCTCTGAGATATGGAATCACCGAGCGAGAGAAATATACGGCGCAAGAGTCGTTGTCCAAAACCACCTTAGGCGAATTTGGATTCTCCAGAGCAGAGAGGCCATCCTCCTCAGCAAAAGGCTTCACCAAGGTAGCGATATCGGTATTCTCATCCTCAAAGCAGGCCATGATAGCACGAAGCTGAGAGTGAGCAATAAAAGGCTCATCGCCCTGTACGTTAATCACTACATCGAACTCTTCGCCCTGCTTCTGATAGGCTTCCCAACAACGGTCTGTACCACTTTTATGGTTGGGCGAAGTCATGATGGCTCTACCACCAAAGGACTCAACAGTCTGAGCAATGCGCTCATCATCGGTAGCTACCACAGCAGCATCCACCACACTACTCACCTGCTCCCAGACTCTTTGAATCACAGGTTTACCACCCAACATAGCCAGAGGCTTGCCTGGGAAACGGGTAGAAGCATAACGAGCTGGAATAATTGCTATATATTTCAATGCTTTAGTCATGGTTATCTTACATTTATTTCAAAGCCAACTTCAAAACCTCATCAATCTGCTTGACGTAGTTGAACTTCAAGCCCTGCAAATACTCTGGCTTAATCTCCTCTACATCCTTGCGATTATCCTCGCAAAGAATAAGCTCATTGATACCAGCACGCTTAGCAGCCAAAATCTTCTCCTTGATACCACCCACAGGCATCACTCTACCACGCAAAGTCATCTCGCCCGTCATAGCGATACGCTCCTTAACCTCACGCTTGGTATAGGTCGAAACTATAGATGTTACCATCGTAATACCAGCCGATGGGCCATCCTTCGGAATAGCACCTTCGGGAACATGGATATTGAGATTACGCTTCTCGAAAATCTCGGCCTCGATACCCAACTCCTCATGATGAGCCTGCACCCACTCATAAGCAATCGTAGCCGACTCCTTCATCACATCGCCAAGATTACCTGTAAGATTCAAGCCGCCCTTGCCTGGAGTCAATACCGACTCGATATAGAGAATATCACCGCCCACGGCAGTCCAAGCCAAACCTGTAACCACACCTATCATACCTGCAATCTCATATTCATCGTTGCGGAACTTTGGCTTACCCAAAATCTTCTCCAACTCCTCAGCCTTAATATCAGCATCGTAGCTCTCCTCGAAGGCAATCTGCTTGGCACGAGCACGAGCTATCTTGGCGATATTCTTATCGAGTGAACGCACGCCCGACTCACGAGTATAATCCGAGATAATCTTCTGAATCATATCCGCCGAGAGCAAGAGTTTATCCTCATCCACACCATGAGCCTCACGCTGCTTATGCAAGAGGTGACGCTCGGCAATCTGGATCTTATCCTCAAGAATATAACCTGGGATGTTGATCATCTCCATACGATCCCTCAGCGCAGGATTAATAGCGCTGATGTCGTTGGCAGTAGCGATGAAGAGCACCTTCGAGAGATCGTACTCGGCATCGAGATAATTGTCGTGGAATGTTGTATTCTGCTCTGGATCCAAAACCTCCAACAACGCACTCGATGGATCGCCATGATTGCTTACGGTAATCTTATCCACCTCATCCAAGATGATGACAGGATTTGACGAGCCACAACGCTTGATGGTCTGGATAATTCTACCAGGCATAGCTCCGATATATGTACGGCGGTGGCCTCTGATCTCTGACTCATCGTGCAGACCGCCGAGTGAGATACGGCCAAACTTACGTCCCAAAGCCGTAGCCACAGACTTTCCGAGCGAAGTCTTACCTACTCCCGGAGGGCCATACAAACAGAGGATAGGGGACTTCAAATCACCCTTGAGTTTGATGACTGCCAAATGCTCCAAGATACGCTCCTTGACCTCCTCCAAACCAAAGTGGTCATCATCGAGCTGCTTGCGAGCAAAATCCAAGTCAAGATTATCCTTGGTCACATCCAACCAAGGTAGCTCCAACATCAGATTCAGGTATGTCATCTGCACCGAATACTCCGCCACAGCAGGATTCAATCTTTCCACCTTCTGAAGCTCCTTCTCAAAGAGCTGACCTATCTCCTCTGGCCAATTCTTCTTCGATGCACGCTCGCGCATCTGGTCTATCTCGGCATCTGTCGTATCACCCAACTCATCCTGGATGGTACGCATCTGCTGCTGCAGATAGTAATCACGCTGTTGCTTGTCTATCTCGCGTTTTACCTTCTCTTGAAGTTCATTCTTGAGCTCAGCCATCTGCTGCTCACGCACCAAAATCTCCAACAACTTACGGGCACGAGCCAACAAACCTGGAGCCTCCAAGAGAGCCTGACGGTCATCATCCGAGAGATCCATATTTGAACATACGAAGTTGATCAAACCTCGTGGCGAATCTATATTTTTAAGCGCAAAAACAGCCTCCTTAGGCATCGAAGGCGAGATATTGATAATACTCAACGCCACCTCGCGCACCGAGTCCACCAACGCCTGAAACTCGATATTGCTATCATCGGGTTGAGTGTCGCGTATGGTGTGAACCGAAGCCTTAAGATATGGCTCTGATTGGAGATACTCTCCAACCTCGATCTTCTCCAAACCACTCAAGATAACCGTGAGATTACCATTAGGCATCTCCAAAATTTTGATGATACGTGCCGCAGTACCGACCTTATACATATCATCTGGCGAAGGTACCTCTACCTCACTCTCACGCTGCAACACAGCACCCAAGATGCCCTTGTCGGCATTCACATCACGCACCAACTTGATACTCTTCTCGCGACCAACGGTGATAGGAGTGATAGCTCCTGGGAACAATACTGAACTACGTAGCGAGAGGATAGGCAGAGACTCAGGGAGCATCACCTCCTCGACAATATCGTCTCCGCTTGTAATGATAGGCACGACCTGATGTTTGCCATCGAGCAACTCAGGCAATGTCTCCAAATCTGATAAATCGATAATATTTTTCTTCTTACTCATAAGTCTAATTTTCTACTACGGTGCAACTTCCTAAGTGCACCCGATTTGATAAAAACGGAAAATCCCAAATGCAAAAATAATAAAAAATAACCAACCACCCAGCGTTTTTAATAGATTGTTAATAAATATAGGGTATATAGGCACCATATTCACATTTAAATAGATGCAAAAAAGAGTAAAAATCTATCTTCGGCATAAAAAATTCTATAAAAAATTTCTACTCACGTGGCAGGATTCTCACACACTCCCCACACAACACGAAAACACACACAATCTGCCACACAAATCACAAAACTATTCTCGTCACGGTCTAAATGGTATCAAAAATGCAACCACCCGATAGAAATAAGATTAGGAATTTAGAAAAAATATACTATTTTTGCTGTCGAAATCAAAACAGAATATATTATGCAAGAAATTGAATTGTGGGCACTTATCCCATTCGGACTTATGTTGGCAAGCATTGCGGTTTTGCCTCTCGTTGCCGAGCATTGGTGGGAGAACAACCTACACAAACTCTACGTAGCATTGGGACTTGCCCTGCCTGCTTCGATCTACTTGATCGCCAACGGTATGACTGCTCAGCTTGAGCACCAGATGTTATTCGATTACATCCCATTTATAGCTCTGCTCGGAGCTTTGTTCGTGGTGACGGGAGGAATCCACATCAGCGGAGACATACAGGCTCGCCCCAAGAACAACGTCATAATCCTTGCGATAGGCTATCTCTTGGCATCATTCATCGGCACAACAGGAGCCGCAATGTTGCTGATCAGACTCCTCATAGAGATTAACCAACAACGTGAGTATAAGACACATACCATACTCTTTTTCATCGCTTTGGTAGCCAACTGCGGTGGAGTTTTGACTCCGCTGGGTGATCCACCATTGTTCCTACTCTATTTGCGTGGAGCTCACTTTATGTGGTTCTCAGAGTTGTGGATTGAATGGCTTACTGTGGGTGTAATTCTACTTGCGATGTACTATGCTCTGGATCACTATTTCTACTACAAAAAGGAGAATACGGCAAATATCATGGCCGACATCCGAGAGCAGAGCCCTATCCGTTTTTCGGGACTAATCAACGTCATATATCTTATCGGAATCGTGCTTTCGGTGCTATTCCTTAACCCATCGTACATCCCCGAAATGGGCGATCATCACGCACCGCTATACATACGATTCTTGCGCGAGATTGTACTCATTACTCTCACTATTCTCTCACTCGCTACGACCAAAAAGAGCATCAGAGATGACAACAAATTCTCGTGGGATCCAATCCTTGAGGTGGCATACGTATTTATCGGAATCTTCGCTACGATGACTCCAGCCTTAATCTTCCTCAACGCTAACGCCGCATCACTCGGCATCAACACCCCATGGCAATTCTACTATGCATCGGGAGGACTTTCGGCATTCTTGGACAACTCGCCTACTGCCGTTGCATTCCACACCGTAGCGATGGGTTTGCCTACGGCTGAGAACACTCCACTCGTGGCAGGGGTATCTGAATACATTCTAAGAGCAATTGCTTTGGGATCAGTATTCTTTGGAGCTATGACATATATCGGCAATGGACCGAACTTCATGGTCAAGGCTATCGCAGAGCAGAGTGGCATCAAAATGCCAAGTTTCTTCGGTTATATGACCAAGTTCTCGCTCATAGTATTATTACCAATCTACATCATCGTACAGTTGATTTTCTTGTAAGAGAGTACTCTTATTGCAAATAAGACGGGTGGTTGAAGTCAAAACTCAGCCACCCGTCTATTATTTTCTCTAATATATCCAACTTAACGAATATATTGATAAGCCCAATATGTTCCCTTAAACATCTCTCTTGCTTGAGCAACATTACCACTATCCATCAATTGCGCAAAACGGTTAAATTCACTGAGCTTAAACTGACTGACAGGGAAGTTCTGAAGTATGGCAGGATCTTGGCGCGAATAAAGCAAAATAGCCTCCTCATAATGCACAGGCAGATACTTCACGCCCTTATAAGCATTGGATAATGTGTATCCATACATATTAACAAAATTAGGCAACTGACGCGCAGCCAACAATCCGCAACACAACACATCTGAGAGCTTCTTATTCATCGGATCAGCCTCCAACAGACCAGCCGTCTCGACCACCACAGGATTCTCACCATGCCACACACTCCATATATCACTATCAAAAGTCTTCGTTTGCTTAGACTCATATCTCAAAGCCGCCAGCTCCTTGATACGGGATTTCACCCAATTACCATGACATGTACTACTCAATAATATGCGTATATATTTCTCGGCCACATCTGCATCTCCTTGTCGAATGGCAGTATCGACTATGCCTCGCATAGCTCGCGCTGAATAGCCAAAACGACAGATAGAATTGAGCTGAAACCAACTATGCAAAGCCTCGTTATCGGCACTCAATCGGGTGTTAAAATAGCCATTAAAGCTAAGACCTATATGATCCACACTATGAGGGAAATAGAAGTCGTCAGATGAAGTAATACTGTAAGTAAACATTTTATTCGGCAACTGCCCCTTCTCCAACAATGCCAACAACGCATAACGCCTACGCACGGGATCTTTCGCGGCTACTTCGGGAGTGACAATATCGAGAATCTTATCCCACCGCTCCTGCTCGGCCAAAAACTCCACACGATAGATACGTTCGCGCACTCGATTCTCCTTCGAGAAGACCGACACAACACAACCGCCCAGAATCAAAACCGAAGGTAGAATATAAAGATTCAAAAGGTTTAATCTCTTATCCGAAATCTCACCCTTTTTCGAAGTAAATAACCACACCAATAAAGCAACAACGAGTGAAGCCAAGGCGATGAGTATGACACTTCCCAACATAGTGAATTGAGCCTGAAATGCCAACAAAACACCCACAGCAACAAACGAGAGCCACATCCACTCTCGGCGCGAAGTGAGGCGAGAAATCACCACATCAGCGGAGAACATCACAATCCATGCAAACAAGGTCTGAATCAACGCACCGACCACAGGCCAACGATAGAATTGCAACAAGAATGCCCCCGCATAATCGGGATAACTATCTAAATAACGCACCTGCAACTGTACAAAATCGGGCAAGGTAGAGAAGAAAC
>JAFOZN010000037.1 GCA_017391185.1 Alistipes sp.
CAAAGTCATATACTACATGACTACTCTCGATTTACGGTATTGACCATAGATAAATTTTTCCAGCGAATCCTGCGTGCTTTTATCAAGGAGTTGGGGTTGGATCTGAATTACAACATTGAACTTGATGCTGAGACGATTTTGGCTCGTGGTACCGACTCTCTCATCGAGGAGATTACCCAAGATGAGGAGTTGCAGCGTTGGATGTTGGAGTATGCCGAAGAGAATATCGATGACAATGGGAATTGGGATCTGAGAAAGGACCTGCTCAAATTGGGTGATGATATATTCAAAGATAGTAGCAAACAAGCAATCGTGGGGTCCAAGCCAAGAGAGGAGTTACTGAAAATCATCAGATCAGCCCAAGAGCGAGTAGCCAAAAGCAAAGCAAAGCTCAAAACATTAGGCGAGGAGTCATTGAGGATTATTGCCGAAGCGGGCGTAAGTGAGGATGTTTTCATCAACAAAAAAACATATTTTACATTCATACATAACATAGCCGAGGGAAATACGCCAAATCTCACAGCACAATTAAGGGGTCTTGCTTCAAAAACCACAGGTTGGTCAAAGGATAGCGTGGCTCAGGGATTGGCCCCTAAACTATGCGAGAATTTAGAGCAGATATATCAAATCTACGATAAGAATATACGATTGTGGAATACCCTACCACTCATCACCAATAGATATCGTAGCTATGCTCTGCTTCATGATATTTACAACAAAGTAAAGGAGATAAGCAAAGAGGATGGCACGATGCTACTTTCGGAGACAAAGTATTTGTTATCTAAATTTGTTGCCAACAACGATGCTCCGTTTATCTACGAAAAGGTGGGTAATCGCTATGAGCGAATCATGATCGATGAGTTCCAAGATACATCTATCAAGGAGTGGGAAAATTTTGTCCCCTTGATAAAAAATGCTATATCGCAAAGCGAAGATACATCTGTATTGATCGTGGGAGATGTCAAGCAATCAATCTATCGTTGGAGAGGTGGAGACTGGAGAATTCTGCAAAGTGGCATAAAGGAGGCTTTGGGAGAGGAGAACACCAAGACTATAGTGATGGATGAAAACTATCGCAGTACGGAACAGGTGGTAAAGTTCAACAACATGGTCATCGAAAATGCGGTCAAGGTTGATAACAATAAGCTCAATGCTGATTTAGCAAAAGCCTGCGAGGGAAAAAATATCTCTGGAGAGAGTTATGTATATCTGAAAGATATGCTCAAAAATGCCTACGTAGGCCACAGCCAAACCCCAAAGCATGAAAGCGAGCAGAAGGGATACGTAAGGGTGGAGCGTTTCGAGCAGACGCCTCCTCTGATACAGTGCATAGAGTCGGCCATAGATCGAGGATACTCTTATAGCGATATTATGATACTCTA
Organism: Alistipes sp.; assembly: GCA_017391185.1. Classification (GTDB taxonomy): domain Bacteria; phylum Bacteroidota; class Bacteroidia; order Bacteroidales; family Rikenellaceae; genus Alistipes. Next base: position 1,383 of record JAFOZN010000037.1, read on the forward strand.
TCGCAAAGCAGATGATGGAGCAAAAGCAGCCAAAATTTTGCTCGATTACAAACGTCAGAACGACTCATTCAACATCATGACACAGGAGTCACTTGTTGTGGGTAAAGCCCCAATAAGTAACTTCATAATAGCCATGATGCGACTCTCACAACAGCCTAATGACGCTATCTCAAGAGCCATAGCCAACGACTATTTGGGTAGAGAATATGATGAGCCGCTGAGCATAGAGGAGCAAGAGAGACTCGCCTACATCAGCCAGCTCACGCCAGAGCAGGCCTTTGAGGAGATTGTAATGATGTATAAACTGGATAATCACAAAGATGAGATAGCATACCTGCAAGCAATACATGAACAGGTGGTTTCATTCTCATCTTCGAAGGTGGCAGATATACAACTATTCCTCAAAGCATGGAATGAGAAGGGTGCAGGGCAAACGCTGAGCGTAGAGAAGGGAGACTCCACAATAGAGCTTATGACAATCCACAAATCTAAGGGTTTGGAGAAGAAGGTCGTTATCATCCCGTTCTGTAAGTGGCAATTAGAACCTGATAAAAACCTGTGTAGAATTTGGGCTAAGCCCAAAAAGTGTGATGAGGAGCTATCTGAAATCGGAAGTTTCCCTATGATTTGCAACAGCAAAATGCAAGGTACTATATATGAAGATGAATACTACAAGGAGAGAGTTTATTCTCATATAGATGCCATCAATATGCTCTATGTAGCTTTGACAAGAGCCAAAGAGGAGCTATATGTGCTTATGCCAAAAAAATATACTGCAACATCCATAAGTTCATTGCTATGGTCGGCAGTAAAGGATAGAGCAAAGATGAGCGATGATGGAGAGAGAGAGTATGCCGAATTTGGCACACCTACAACAAAGCTCAAGCAAGAGTCTAAGGTGGATAAGGCAGAGAATAACAATATCTTGATAAAGGAATACCCTACCCACTCTTCGCCACTATGGCTAAAGCTCTATAATCAGAGATATTTCGAGGATGAGGGCAATGAGTCAACACCTCGCAGTATTGGTATTCTCATGCATGAGATATTGCGTCAAGCATCTACCACAGAGAGTATCATAGCACGTATAGATGAGTCTCAAATCGCAGGCAAGTTAAGTACTGAGCAAGCGCAAGAATTGAAAGCTGCAATAGAGAGAGAATTCCAGCGAGAAGAGATTAAGGAGTGGTTCTCTGAGTGGGATGAGATACATACCGAGTGTGATATCATCTGTGGCGACAAAGTGGGCACGCGCCGACCAGACAGAGTAATGATCAAGGGAGATAGAGCTGTTGTGGTAGATTATAAATTCGGAGCTGAGAAATTCGCATCGCATCGCAAACAGATAGCTGAATACATGCGTCTGCTGCGAGAGATGGGATACGAGCAGGTAGAAGGATATGTATGGTATTTGAGTTTAGGCGAGATTGTCGCCATTGAGGAGTAAATCTAAGGTTTTAAGGCAAATTCTCAAATATTATAAGTATATTTGCCCAAATAATATTTCAAAGATGAAAGTAGGTCAGATTCAAACACTAAAGGTTAACCGTATATCAGATTACGGTCTATATTTGATAGATGAAGAGGGGCAGGAGGTTTTGCTCCCAAATAGATTTGTGTCGCTTGATAACAAAGAGGGCGATGAGATCGAGGTATTTGTATATCACGATTCGGAGGACAGATTGGTAGCTACGACAGACAAACCACTCATCACAGAGGGACGCTGCGCGGCGCTGAAGGTAGTAGATAAGAATATCCACGGTGCATTCCTGGATTGGGGAATCAGCGGTAAGGATCTCTTTTTGCCCAACCGCAACCAGCAGGGCGGAGTCTTGGCTGGCAAAAAGTATATCGTATGGCTCTATGTGGATAACATCACAGGTCGCTGCGTAGCTACAATGAAGCTCAAGCCTTATGTTGATAACGATATTATCACCGTAAAGCCACAGCAGCAGGTCGATATTCTGATTGCCTCGGAGAGCCCTATCGGATACCGAGCTATTATCAATTCTCGCCATTGGGGTATGCTCTATAAGAATCAGATATTCCAGAAGGTCAATATCGGAGACCGCTTCGAGGGATATATCAGACGTATCACAGATGACAACCGCATTGACCTTACATTGCGCAAGGAGGGTTATGATGGTGTAGCAGTATCGGCAGATGCGCTCTTGAAACTCATCGAAGAGAATGGCGGCGAACTTTCGATTGGTGACAACTCTTCACCAGAGAAGGTACATGCCTTG
>JAFOZN010000007.1 GCA_017391185.1 Alistipes sp.
ACATCGGCAACATGCACATGGCCGAAGGCAAGCGCCAGGTGGCCGGTTCTGTCGCCGTTACTCTGCGTGATGAGCGTAATGAGCGCCTCAAGGAGATCGGTAAACAGAACAATTTGGTACGCCAGATTATCGACCTCGCGCTCTTGTCAAACGGCATGCTAAAGGGTAAGAACCTCACAGACTTTATCCAGCGCAGTATTTCTCTGATTGAGAAGTAGTAGTCAGAATTTTTATAATGCAAAAGCCGAGATTCAGAAACGAATCTCGGCTTTTTGTTTTAAGCGAACTATTACAACATCGCATCAATCTTTGCCTTTACGGTCTCTTTGCTTGTTGCGCCGACTACCTTATCGACAACCTCGCCGCCCTTGATAAATACGATAGTAGGGATGTTACGTACGCGGAACTGTGACACGATATCATCACATGAATCTACGTCACACTTGCCGATTGTAACCTTACCCTCATACTCTGTTGCCAACTCATCGATAATTGGAGAGATCATGCGGCATGGACCACACCACTCTGCCCAGAAATCGATAACAAGAGGCTGCTCTGCTGCTTTCAATGCCTCGAAATTCTCATTTGTAATTGCTAATGCCATAGTTTTAAATTTTTAGTTTGTTAATTATGATAATGTATATTTCAATTCTCGTTCATCCAAAAATTCCACCAACTCACTCGTCAGAGCTATCTTATAACGCTTCGAATAGAGTTTCAGTACCGTAATGCCATCATCATCCAAAAGAGTGGTACGCAATATCACTTTGCCTTTGTTATGCTGCATCACATTGGAAAACTCCTCCACAAACCCCTCGGTCAAATCTCCGACAGGAATGGATACATGCAACTCCTTGATCATAGTGTCCTGCACCTCCGATAGCTGCATCATCGCAAGTATCTTAAACTCCAATTCGGGATTATCTCCATAAGGACGTGGCTGTACCTTGCCTTTGACAAAGAGGAAGTAATTTGGGTACAAATATGGACGGAAACGCTCATAATCCTTGCCAAAGAGGGCAAATTCGTGTGTGCCGTTATAATCCTCCAAAGTAAATCTTCCCCAATGGCGCCCCGTTTTGGTAGTCAACTCCTGTACCGAAGTGACGACACCTGCAAAGCCAATCTCCTGACCATTGAGTGGCTCAAGATCATTCAAATCGGAGAGCTTAGCCTTACACATATGGTCAATAATCACTTTATACTCATCGAGCGGATGTGCCGAGAGGTAGAGACCTATGACCTCTTTCTCCTTGTTAAGCATCATGAGTTGATTCCAATCCTCAGCCACAGGGACAGTAGGGTGCTGGATATCAACAACTGCTCCGCCACCAAATAGACTCTGCTGGGAGTTTTGTCGCTCCTGTTGCATACGCTGACCATAGCGAATGAGTGACTCGATAAATGGCACAGCCTGAGAGGACTTGGTATCCGAAGCAAAGAAACGGCTACGATGGAACTCAATAAGAGAGTCAAAACCGCCCGCCAAGGCGATACTCTCCAACGACTTACGATTTACCACCGAGAAGTTTACTCGCTCTATGAAATCAAAGATATTTTTATACTGCCCGTTGCGCTCACGCTCCTCGATGATACTGCGTGCGGCAGCCTCACCGACACCCTTGATTGCAGCCAAGCCGAAACGGATGTCGCCATTTTTGTTTGAAGAGAAACTCTCCTCCGACTCATTCACATCAGGGCCAAGCACATTGATTCCCATGTGCTTACACTCGGTCATATAGGCCGTAATACTCTTTATATCAGCCAGATTTCGGCTCAACACAGCCGCCATATACTCCGAAGGGTAGTTGGCCTTCATGTATGCCGTCTGGTAGGCTACCCAAGAGTAACATGTGGCGTGAGATTTATTGAAGGCGTAGGAAGCAAACTTCTCCCAATCGGCCCAAATCTTCTCCAACACATCTGGATCATGACCATTGGACTTACCTCCGTTGATAAACTTAGGTTTAAGCTCATCCAGCTTCGACTTAATCTTCTTACCCATCGCCTTACGCAGGGTATCACTCTCTCCACGAGTAAAGTTACCCAACAGACGTGAGAGCAACATGACCTGCTCCTGATATACCGTAATACCATAGGTATCCTTGAGATACTTCTCCATGATTGGGATATCATAGATAATCGGTTTGCGGCCATGCTTACGGTCGATAAAGTCTGGAATGTAATCCATCGGACCTGGACGATAGAGTGCATTCATCGCAATAAGATCCTCGAAAGTGGATGGTTGCAACTCTCGGAGATATTTCTGCATACCCGGCGACTCAAACTGGAACGTACCTACGGTATGTCCTGCACAGTAGAGTTTGTATGTGGTAGGATCCTCGATACTAATATTATCAATATCAATCTCAATACCTTTGGTGTGCTTTACGTTGGCAACGGCATCCTTGATGATCGAAAGGGTCTTCAATCCCAAGAAGTCCATCTTGATGAGTCCCGTATCCTCGATCACCGAACCCTCATATTGCGTCACGAGCATCTTCTCACCCGTCTCCTTATCATCGGCGGTGCTGACAGGCACCCAATCTGTGATATCATCTCGGCAGATAATCGTACCACAAGCATGCACACCGGTACCACGCACATTACCCTCCAACATCTTGGCGTACTTGATGGTATCGGCCATGATAGGATCATCCGACTCCTCGGCAGCCTTTAGCTCAGGGACGTATTCGATTGCGTTCTTAAGATTTATCTTCTTATCGGGGATACG
>JAFOZN010000038.1 GCA_017391185.1 Alistipes sp.
AAAATAAATTTAGGTTAATAAGTAATTAGAGGAGAGGGCACTGACACCTCATAAGTCAGTGTCCTCTCTGAGTTTTAGCGTCTTTGGCAAGGTAAAAAACCCCAAAGAGGGCAAAACTATTTATTCAGAAGAACAAAAAAATCTTCATATGGCCATATTTAAGCAGTTTCTTATTAACTTTGTACTTTAACTTTTACTTTTTAAGACAAAACTACATGAAAAGGCTACTAATCGCACTGCTACTTGTATTTATCTCTCTCCCTTCGTTAAAGGCTCAGGAGCGAGATCTCCGATTCAACAAAGATCGCAGATTTAAAATCGTGCAATTTACCGATGTTCACTGGATATATGGCAATGAGGCTTCCAACGAGGCTGGAGAGCGTATGGCAGAGGTATTGGATGCTGAGAAACCTGATTTGGTAGTTTTGACAGGAGATTTGGTCTTTGCCAAACCTGCGGGCAAAGCTCTGCAAAAGGTCTTAGAGCCAATACTCAAGCGTGGTCTGAGATTTGCCGTCACATGGGGTAACCACGATGATGAGCATGATATGGCACGAGCAGAGCTCTCACACTTTATTGAGAATATGCCAGGTAATCTTAGCTCTACGACAGAGGGTATATCGGGTGTTACGAATTACATACTACCAATCGGAGCCTCAGAAGGTAATTACGATGCTGCGACACTATACATATTCGATAGTCATTCATACTCTAACATCAAAGGTGTAAAGGGTTATGGATGGATCGAAAATGATCAAATTGAGTGGTATAAGAAGAGTAGCAAAGCCTTTACCGAGAAGAATCAAGGCAAGCCATTGCCATCTTTGGCATTTTTCCATATTCCGATACCAGAATATACCGAGGCTGCAGCCGATACTGGTAACTTCATGGTCGGAACTCGCAAGGAGAAGGTTTGTGCCCCTGCAATTAATACAGGCTTGGGAGCAGCCATGCTCGAATGTGGAGATATGATGGGAGTATTCGTAGGCCATGACCATGTGAACGACTATGCAACTACATGGCGTGGCATATTGCTTTGCTATGGTCGTTATACGGGAGGCAATACGGTATATAACGATATCCCAGGCGGCAATGGCGCTCGCATCATCGAACTTAGAGAGGGTGAACGTGCATTCAAAACTTGGATACGCATCAAAGACGGCAAGATAATCAATATGGTTGATTTCCCTAACGATACGAAATAAGAGAATTTACCCACCTTGATGAATCCAAAAATAATAACTACCTTTGCCCTCCGTTATTAGAACAGAAAATATAGATAAGAGTAATAGATAATGATGAATTTCAAACGTTGGGATAGATTAGTCGGATGGGGTGTATTTTTCATCGCGGCTATGACATATTTGCTCACGATGGAGCCCTCGACAAGTCTTTGGGATTGTGCCGAGTTTATCGCCACATCCTATAAACTTCAAGTAGGTCACCCACCCGGAGCACCACTCTTTATGCTCATGGCTCGTATTGCTACGATGTTTGCGCCATCTACTCACTATGTGCCACACATGGTCAACGCACTGAACTGTATGGCCAGCGCATTCTGTATCCTATTCCTTTATTGGACCATTACGCATCTTGCTCGCCGTATCTTCACTCGCGGGGGCAGAGCTATGAGCCAGATGGAGAAGATCTCGGTATTGGGTGCTGGTGCAGTCGGAGCTTTGGCTTATACCTTCACAGATACATTCTGGTTCTCGGCAGTCGAGGGCGAGGTATATGCTATATCGTCTATGTTTACAGCGTTGGTCGTATGGCTTATGCTCAAATGGGAGGAGCAGGCAGATGAACCACACTCGGCACGTTGGATTATACTTATCGCATATCTGATGGGACTCTCTATCGGAGTGCATATTCTAAACTTGCTGACAATCCCTGCGTTGGTATTCATCTATTACTTCCGTAAGTATGAGAATATTACGCTCAAGGGTATGGCATTGGCTACACTTGTAGCATTGGCTATTTTGGGCTTTATCAACGGTATCATCATCCCATATACCGTATATCTGGGAGCGATGGTAGATGTATTTTTTGTCAACTCGTTGGGGCTTCCTGTCAATATGGGAATCTCGGTCTTTGCGTTGGCCGTTTTGGGAGCATTATTCTACGGAGTCATACGCACCCATCGTGCAGGTCGTAAGGTATGGAATCTGATTCTGCTCTCGACTCTGATGATCTTGATCGGATTCTCTTCATACGCCACCGTGACAATCCGTGCCGTAGCCAATCCTCCGATGAATAGTAACAACCCTAACAACCCTCAGGCATTGTTATCTGTCCTCAACCGAGATCAGTATGGTAACCGACCTCTCTTGTATGGTGCATACTACTCATCACCTATAGAGGATTATACCGAAAAGACCTCTTATAAATTCAACCCCGATACAAAGAAGTACGAGCAGGTGACTCAGCTTACGGGCTACACCTATCCTTCGGAGTTTATGCACTTCTTCCCACGTCTGTGGCATCAAGGCAAGGGCGAGGAGGGCTATAAGCCATGGGCTGCTTATCGCACCAAAAAGGATGTCCTAAGAGATGAAAATGGCGAGCCTATGCGCGATGAGCAAGGACGTGTGATGCGTGGCGATGTGCTCGATTTCGGACGTACAGTATATGACAAGGAGACGGGAGAGACATTCATCGAGCCTACTTTCGGCGAGAATCTCTACTACTTCTTTACATATCAGCTCAACTACATGTATTGGCGTTACTTCCTCTGGAACTTCGTTGGTCGTCAAGACGATATACAGGCTTCGGACGAGACCATCGTACATGGAAATTGGCTCTCAGGCATAAGATTTATTGACGAGGCGTATCTTGGTCCACAGACCGACCTACCTAAGGAGATGAAGGATAATCCTGCACGTAACACATATTTCTTCCTGCCGTTCCTTTTGGGATTGATTGGACTTATCTATCAGCTCAACCGTGACCAGAAGAACTTTACGGTGGTGATGTGGCTATTCATTATGATGGGTATTGCGTTGGTGGTATATTTCAACACCTGCCCTTCGGAGCCTCGTGAGCGAGACTATGTATATGCAGGATCGTTCTATGCATTCTGTATCTGGATTGGTTTGGGAGTATTAGCTATACGCGATTTGATTATCGCGGTGGCAAAGAAAGATAACCGAAACATCGCTATGCTCGCCTGCGTAATGTGTATGAGCGTGCCTACAATCCTTGCAGCAGAGAACTGGGATGATCACGATCGCTCGGGACGTACTATGGGACGTGATATTGGTTGGAATTATTTGCAATCAACGCCTAAAAATGCCATCATAATCAACTATGGCGATAACGATACCTTCCCTCTTTGGTTTAACCAAGAGGTTGACGGAGTGCGTACCGATGTGCGTATCATGAACTCAAGTTATCTGAATGGTGATTGGTACATCGACCAGATGAAGAAGGCATCTTACGAGGCTGCACCTGTGCCATTCTCTTTGCCAAGAAACAAATATGATATCGGCATAAACGATCAGTTGCCTGTACGCCAAAAGGTGGATCGCGTAGTAGAGATCAAGGAGCTGATGGAGTTCATCAAGAGCGAGAGCGAGTCAACCAAGATGGAGCTTTCGGACGGTACTCTGCTCGACTACGTTCCTGCACGCAAGATTGCTATACCGGTAAACAAGGATAACGCCATAGCAGCAGGCATCGTTAAGGAAGAAGATCGAGATTTGATGGTAGATACGGTATATATCACCATCCCAGAGCGTAAACGTTCTATCGACAAGAGCGAGATGATGATGCTCGATATGCTCTCTAATTTTGATTGGAAGCGACCTATATGCTTTACTCAGGTATATATCTTGCAGGACTTCGGTCTGTTGGATTACTTGCAGTATGACGGCTATTCATATCGTCTGGTACCAATCTATACCCCATATCGCTCTTCGTGGGAGATTGGACGCATAGATTCCTCTGAGACATATCCTTTGATGATGGATACGTTGCGTTTTGGTAATCTTGCCGATGAGAAGGTCAATGCAGACTTCTTTACACAATACAACCTCACCGCATCTAAGGCACGCGATGGTTATGCACGTGTGGCCAAGCAACTCATACGCGAAGGCAAGGACAATGAGGCGAAGCTGTTACTCGACAAAGGATTGGAGCTTTTGCCATCTCCTAAGATTCGTTACACGGATGCTAACACGATACCATTTATCGAGGCATACTACTCTATAAATGAGACTCAGAAAGCAGACGAGTTGCTCAAGGCTTATGCCGAGACTCTGATTGAGGGTATAGAGTATTATCTGCAATTTGATGAGGTGATGGCTACACTCGTATCGAGTCAGATTACCGACCGCATGGATAGCCTTTCGGAGTTGTACTATTTGGCGGCATATTCGAAGCGTGATGAGCTTTTGAAGTTCTTCAACGACTACTACCGCACATTCGGCTATACTGACGAAGAGTTGATCATGCCAGGAACAGATCCTGCAAAATTGATTGACTCGGAACAGATTAAGTAGTCATGCTATAAATCAAAAAAAAATATCTCGGATCAAAATCCGAGATATTTTTTATCCTTACGTTATCAATTACTTCACTACACCTACATAGTTGTGTGGGGTGATGACGCGAAGCTCCTCCTTCACTGACTCCGATACATCCAAGCCCTCAACAAACTCATGGATAGTCTCAGCTGTGATATGACCGCCCGTACGAGTCAAAGCCTTCAAAGCCTCGTATGGGTTAGGATAAGCCTCACGGCGAAGGATAGTCTGCATAGCCTCTGCTACTACTGCCCAGTTATCCTCCAAATCATCAGCCAAAGCCTGCTCGTTCAAAATAACCTTACCCAAGCCCTTCTGCAATGAAGCAAAAGCGATCAAGGTATGAGCCATAGGCACACCCACATTACGCAACACCGTAGAATCGGTCAAATCGCGCTGCATACGTGAGATTGGCAACTTTGCTGACAAATGCTCCAAAATAGCATTGGCTACACCCAAATTACCCTCGGCGTTCTCGAAGTCGATAGGATTAACCTTGTGTGGCATAGCCGAAGAACCTACCTCGCCCTTCTTAACCTGCTGACGGAAATACTCCATAGAGATATAAGTCCACATATCGCGAGCCAAATCCATCAAGATGGTATTGATGCGCTTCATGGCATCAAACGTAGAAGCCAAGTTGTCATAGTGCTCGATCTGAGTAGTATATTGCGCACGTACCAAGCCCAATGAATCTACAAAGTTGTTACCGAACTCTACCCAATCCACATCTGGATAAGCCACGTTGTGAGCATTGAAACCGCCTGTTGCGCCACCGAACTTAGCCATAGGCTCGATGTTCTGGAACTGCTCTACCTGACGCTCCAAACGCTCAACGAATACCTTAAACTCCTTACCCAAGCGAGTTGGAGATGCAGGCTGACCATGAGTGTGCGCCAACATTGGGACATTCTCCCACTCCTCGGCCATAGCGTAGATCTTATCAACCAACTCCTGCAACATAGGCAGATATACCTCGGCGATAGCCTCCTCCAGAAGAAGCGGAGTAGCCGTATTGTTGATATCCTGCGAAGTAAGGCCGAAGTGTACGAACTCACGATACTCGTTCAAGCCCAAAGCCTCCAACTTCTCCTTCAAGAGATACTCCACAGCCTTGACATCGTGGTTTGTAACGCTCTCAATCTCCTTGACATGCTGAGCATCCTCCATCGAGAACTCGGTATAGAGCTTACGCAACTCATCATAGGCTGATGTAGGTACACCCTTGAGCTGAGGCAATGGGAGCTCACACAAAGCGATGAAATACTCTACCTCAACACGTACTCGATAGCGAATAAGTGCGTACTCCGAAAAATAATCTGACAAGACAGACGTTACTTTATTATAACGACCATCTACTGGCGAAATTGCTAAAAGTTGATGTGACATAGTTTGAAAAAAGTTTATTTGGCACCAAATTTAATACATTTTATCCATACTCAAAAGATATATTTCTCTTAAATGATGATTTTTTTGTAATTTTGTGCAACCATTTTATTAAAACCTTTTATTGTGTAGATAGATTATGAATATTTTTTCGGCAATTATAGACTCCATCGCCAACTTCATCAAGCAGAATCCGCTGACGGTAATGTTTTTGGTGATGTTAGCAGTATTTGCACCTTCGCTATTCGGTTCGATTCTGATAGGATTGTTGATCTTCGGAGTGATAATCATGGCTGTACCTTTGTTTATGTTTTTCAAGCTGTGGCGCATGAGCCGCAAGGTGGAAAAGGATAGCCAAAGTCAGAATTTTGGCAGAGGTTTCTACACTCGCCAAACATACACCAACACACAAAGCCAACAGCGCAAGGATGAGGGCGAGGTGAAGGTCTATTCAACAGGTCAGCAGCAAGAGAAGCGCATCAGCGAGGATGTGGGCGATTATGTGGATTTTGAGGAGGTAAAGAAGTAATTTTTACTATTTATCTCCCAAAACACCACACTACTAAATATCAATACTTTAGCATGATAATGCCGAAAAAGAGTGGCATTATCATGCATTTTTTTGCTTTATTTCGAATTTATTTCAGAATTAATCACTATATTGCAACTGCAAAAACCCAATTAAATATTACAGCCATGAAAAAATTTTTAATCTATTTTTGCTATGCTGCAATATTATGTAGTATATGCAGTTGCTCCAAAGACGATATTCAATCGGGAGTGGATATCGAATTTGAGCCTGAGCTATATGTTGGTAAATATATGTCAATTTATCCTATTGTTGCTGAGAACACAATAGGTAATAGACCGATAATATCTCACCAGATAACTTACGTATCGCCTATATCATTTGATTTAAATCCAGGCAATTATTACATCCATTTCGGGGGATCTTATGAAGGTTTTACAGTTTTAGAAAACCGAAGAACTAAATTTTATTTCGATTCCCGCGGTAACGGAAATGTTTATTACAGATAAAAACAACCTAATTTCCTCAGATTATCCCTTTGGGCAAATATGCTCCCTATTATTAAACATAATTTATAATATGAATAAACTATTATTAGCAATCTTAGCTATCGGAGTATTATTGAGTTTAAGTAGTTGCTCCAAAGACGATGTACAATCGGGAGTGGATATAGAATTTTCGGCAAAATACTTTGCAGACCCCAATGACAAATATATGTATGTGTACACGATGCACTCTCCAGACAATAGCATGGGAACAACATATATTGAGAAACATGACATAACATACGCAGCCAAAATATCTATCGATTTGAATCCTGGTGAGTATTATGTTATATTTCCA
>JAFOZN010000039.1 GCA_017391185.1 Alistipes sp.
CGGCAAGGATGGGTTTCTATATTATATTGGTCATGGCTGTCGTGGTTTCGGCAGGTATGCTCATATTCCGAGAGAGCATAGGTGAGCTCTTTACCGACAACGAGGAGGTTGTGGCCTTAGTTGCCGCTATCGTAATCCCATTTGTCGTATATCAGGTGGGTGATGGCCTGCAATGTAACTACGCCAATGCTCTTAGGGGCATTTCAGATGTCAAACCCCTTACATTGTTTGCTTTTTTAGCCTATTTTGTGATCTCCTTGCCTGCAGGCTATCTCTTTGGCTTTGTCTTCGATTTGGGACTTGTAGGTGTTTGGCTTTCGTTCCCTCTGGGACTCACCACGGCAGGAGTGTTGTATTACCTTAGATTCCGCTATCGCACAAGGCGTTTATTATGATAAATTCTCTTCCCATGCGTTGATTGCTTCGCGCAGGAGATAATATAAAAAAATAGGCTGTCGCAACCTTATGGTCGGACAGCCTATCTTATTTAGAACAACCGATTGAGGATTAATCCTCATCAGTATCTGTGTAAGCCTTCAAGAGCTTATCCTGTACATCAGATGGAACCTGCTCGTAAGATGCAAATGCCATAGTGTATGTAGCAGCACCCGAAGTGAGTGAAGACAACGATGTAGAGTAGCGATACAACTCAGCCAATGGCACGCGAGCGTTCAACTTATCGAAGCCCTTGTCAGACTCCATACCCATGATCATCGCACGGCGGTTCTGCAAGTCGCTCATCACAGCACCCATATACTCACTTGGAGTCAAAACCTCCACATTGTAGATAGGCTCCATGATCTTTGGACCAGCCTGACGGAATGCATCCTTGAATGCGTTACGTGCTGCGAGCTTAAATGAGATTTCGTTTGAATCTACTGGGTGCATCTTACCATCGTAGATCACTACGCGGATATCGCGAGCATATGAACCTGTCAATGGACCCTCATCCATCTTCTCCATGATACCCTTCAAGATAGCAGGCATGAAGCGTGCATCAATAGCACCACCCACGATTGAGTTGTAGAACTGAAGCTTGCCGCCCCAATCCAAATCATACTCCTCCTTGCCCTTGATATTTACGGTGATCTCCTTACCGCCCACCTTGTACTTAGTAGGCTCTGGCATACCCTCTGTGTAAGGCTCGATAACCATGTGAACCTCACCAAACTGACCAGCACCACCAGACTGCTTCTTGTGGCGGTAGTCTGCCTGAGCCACCTTAGTGATAGTCTCGCGATATGGGATCTTTGGAGCGAAATACTCCATCTCGATCTTATTCTCCTGAGCGATCTTAGTCTTGAGGATATTGAGGTGATGCTCACCCTGACCCTGAATGATAGTCTGCTTGAGCTCCTTAGAGTACTCTACCAAGATTGTAGGATCCTCATACTTCACATCGTTAAGGATCTTACCCAACTTCTCCTCATCGTTCTGCTCCTTAGCCTTCACTGCAGCGCGGTAGCGAGGCTCTGGGAATACGATAGGCTCGCAAGCTACTGGAGTAGCAGGAGCTGCCAATGTATCGTTTGTGCGTGTGCCCTTGAGCTTTACTGTACAGCCAATATCACCCGCCATAAGCTCCGTAACCTTGATACGGTTCTTACCTGCTACGGCGAACAACTGTGAGAGCTTCTCCTTGTTGCCTGTACGGCTATTTACGAGCTCCATACCCTCAGTCACCTTACCACGTACTACGCGGAAATATGTGATCTCACCGATATGCTGCTCGATCTGGCTCTTAAATACGAACAAAGCTGTTGGCTGAGTCTCGTCTGCTGCCAACTCCTCGCCCTCTGTTGAGAGGAACTTAGGTGCCACTGATGGACCTGGAGCCACGTTGATGATAAACTCCATGAGGCGCTTAGTACCCATGTCGCGCTTACCTGAGCAGCAGAAGATAGGCATGATGTCGCGGTTAGCCACACCCTTCTTCAAACCAGAGCGAATATCGTCCTGAGTGAGCGAGCCCTTCTCAAAGTAAAGCTCCATGAGTGCATCATCATATACAGCAGCAGCCTCTGTCAACTCCTGATTGAGCTCCAAAGCGTGATCCATCTCCTCTGCAGGGATCTCCAACTCCTCGCGTGTACCGTTCTCGTCAGTGAAGCGGTACATCTTCATCATCAAAACATCGATAAATGAGTTGAAACCTGCGCCCTGATTTACAGGATACTGCACGATGATAGGCTTCACAGGCGAAGCGGCGCGAATACCCTCCATCATATTCTCATACGAAGCTTTCTCGCCGTCCAACTGGTTGATCACACCCACCAAAGGCTTGTTCAGGATACGCGCGTAACGAGACTGCAACTCGTCACCCACCTGCCAACCGTTCTGAGCGTTCATCACCAACACACCTACGTCACCCACCTTAAATGCAGAGTAAAGGTTACCGCAGAAGTCGTCCGAACCCGGGCAATCGATGATATTGAGTTTGCGATTCATAAACTCTGTGAAGAGTGTAGTCGCGTAGATTGAGCGTTTGTACTCGTGCTCGATATCGGTGTTGTCCGACAAAGTGTTATTAGTCTCGATACTACCTCTGCGGTCGATGACCTTGCCTTCGTAAGCCATCGCCTCAGCCAAGGTAGTCTTACCAGAGCCTGGAGCTCCTACAAGAACGATGTTCTTGATCTCTTTAGCTGAATAGTTTTTCATATTCTTTGAAGTTTTATTAGGTTTTACTTAGTTTTTGGTCTTTGAAATATAAAGTTACGCATATTTTTTTAATCTCCAACACCTCGGCCCAAAAAAATATCTTTTTATTTAAATTTTTTTGTTTCTCCACTCCTCACGCTCCCCACCTAACGCCACTTCTCTCTCCTCTTTCATCTCTCATCTGCACAAAAAAACACCTGACCCCAATGGGATCAGGTGTTCTGATATCTGTTTCTTCTCAATGACTTAGAATACGAAACCGACACGAAGTGTTGGAGCTGCCAAGAAACCGATGTTGTGACCATCAGCTGCGAGGTTAGCCAAACCCTCCTGAGGCTTGTAAGAAGTCATGTTGTAAGTGTAAGCCACAGGATCTACAGAGATACCTACGAACATACCCTTAGCTACGAAGTAGTCAGCACCGAAAGTGAAGCTCGCGCGAGCATTCCAAGTCTCGGCAGTTGACTTGCCCATAGAAGTCCACTCATCATACTTCTCCTCGTTGAGGCCGTATGCGAAGCCGAGTCTAAGGCCAGTGTAAACCATCAAATTCTTCACGCTCTTCACATCGAAGTAGCGGTCAATGCCTGCGGTTACGTTGTATGAGAACGAGTAAGAGTCAGCTACAGCGCGGTAGTTAGGTACCATACCGAGGTTGTCCTCCAAGCCCAAGTTCTCATCTACCGTACCGGGAACTCCTGTATAACCTGGGTTATTCGAGAAGTTCAATCCTCCACCCAAGCTCAGTTTCCAAGCGTCAGAGACGAACCAGCCGCCCTCCAAGCCTACCATCAACTTCTTCTGTGACCAATCTGTCGAAAGGGCAGAAGCCTCGTATGAAGTCAAGTTGCCTGGCAAGGCCTTAACACTTGCATAACTGTTATATCCTACGGTTGCTGCCAGAGTTACATCACCCTTCTTAGGAGTGTTGTCCTGCTGAGCAGAGCTCTGAGCAGCAACAGTTGTAAGACATAATATGGGTAGAACGGCTGATAATAAAAGCTTTTTAATCTTCATTATTTATTTTTTTTAGCCGTTTCTTGTTTTCAAATTACTCTGCCAATGCAGCGTCCAACTTAGCCTTAGCCTC
>JAFOZN010000040.1 GCA_017391185.1 Alistipes sp.
ATTGGCCTCCGACGTACTGATAAGGTCTACAGACACCTTGCTTTCGCTGAAGATCTCGAACACGCGGCGAAGGAAGCCTGAGGTATTGATCATCTTCATCGAGAAGATGTTGATCACGCGGATGTTCTCCTTGAAGGAAACCGACTTCACGCCGTCCTCGATGAGCTCGCTGCGAAGGATCGCAGTTCCCTTTCCTGAAGGATTCATCGAGTTGAGCACATAGATCGGAATGTTCTTCTTCACAGCAGGCTCGATGGTCAGAGGGTGAAGCACCTTGGCTCCGAAATGGGCCATCTCAGCCGCCTCCTCGAATGAGATCTTCTCGAGATACTTGGTATTCTGGACTGTACGCGGGTCTGCAGAACGTACTCCGTCTACATCTGTCCATATCTCAATACGCTCTGCATCTATCGCCATACCTATCAGGGATGCCGAATAGTCAGAACCGCCTCTTCCAAGAACCGTCTGCTCACCTGCGAGGTTCGATCCGATGAATCCCTGGGTGATCACTGCGTCCATACCCTTGTACGCCTCCTCGATGATTCCCGGCACACGTGCCACGATCTCATCCACAACAGGCTCGCCCTTGAGGTATTCGTCGCTGGTGATCATCATCTTACGGGCATCGATGAAGTTGGTCCTTATGCCCTTGGCATTCATCACGAAACAGATGATTGTCGAAGACAGGAGCTCTCCGTTGGATATGATTATGGCCTTGTTCCTGTCAGAAAGTTCCTTTACTGCACATACTGCATTCACAAGACCCTCGAGCGAATCGCAGATTGCATTCACACGGCTCACGGCACTTTCCTTGAGAGCCGGGCTCTGCTCGAGAAGTTCTGACGCAAGGTTTACATGGCGGCTTCTGAGCTCCGCCATGAGAGTTTTAGTTTCATTTACATTTCCGGCTGCAGCCGCATCGGAAATCCTATAAAGGAGATCCGTTACCTTCGACAAGGCTGACACTACTACTACAGGCTTCTTATCAAGTCTGCCACCTACAATGAAGATGGCCCTTGTTATTGCCTCGAAATTTGCGACAGATGTGCCGCCAAACTTCATAACTATCATAATAGATCCAGCTCACCACATCTGAGCCACAACTCCCGAAAAAGATCGGTCTTGCCCAAATCGAAATATACCTGCTGCGCCACATTGCTCACATGAGAGAATGAATCGACATCCGAAAAGCGCATCTGAATCGGAGTCTTGATCTTAAGCGCCATTGCCTACTGACGGATTATCTTCACCTCGCCATGCTCGCCAAATGACATGATAGAGCTTGGCTTACACGTAGGCTTACCCTGAAAACGAGGATTCACCACAAAATCCACACCCTCGATAATCTCGCGGCTCACCTCCTGCAAACCCTTCATCGGAGTCTGCTCGCCTGAGATATTTGCCGAAGTAGAAACTATCGGTTTACCGAAACGGCGCAAGAGCTGATAGCAAAACTCGTGACGTGGAACACGCACGCCAAGCGTACCCTCCTCTGGCACAAGATTCTTAGCCACTCCCGTAGCTCCCTCCAAAATCAAGGTCAGAGGCTTCTCGCTCATCTCCATCACCTCGAAGGCGATACCTGGAGCTTTGTTGACATATCTAACGACCATATCGGCATCGCGACACAGCACGATCATCGAAGTCTTGTTCTCGCTACGCTTGAGCTTGTAAATTTTTTCCACCGCCTCGGCATTGGTCGCATCGCAACCTATGCCCCAAACTGTATCTGTAGGATAGAGTATCAATCCTCCATCTCTGAGCACCTCAAGTGCCGCTTGAAGATCCTTTTCCATAGAAAAACATTTATTTAATGCACAAAAATAGTGATTTTTCCACAGAGCAGAGCCGTTGATATATAGTTTTTTGACTATCGGGTTGCGAGTTGACAATTATTTTCTTAATTTTGCGACCATCTGAGAAAATAATAACAAAAAATATAAAATTACTATGGGAAGAGCTTTTGAGTATCGTAAAGCAAGAAAGATGAAGCGTTGGGGTCACATGGCTCGCGTCTTCACTAAGATCGGTAAGGAGATTGAGATCGCTGTAAAGGCATCTGGTTCTGATCCTAACTCTAACACACGTCTGCGAATCCTCATCCAGAACGCTAAGGCTGAGAACATGCCTAAGGAGAATATCGAGCGCGCAATCAAGCGTGCTACCGATAAGGATGCAGCAGATTACAAGGAGATGATCTATGAGGGATATGGTCCTCACGGTGTGGCATTCTTGGTAGAGACTGCTACCGACAACACCAACCGTACCGTAGCCAGCGTACGTATGTATTTTAACAAGTGTGGCGGTACATTGGGTAACTCAGGCTCTGTGGCATTTATGTTCGAGCACAAGTGTATCTTCAAGTTCAAGCCAGCCGAGGGCGTTGACTTCGAGGAGATGGAGTTGGAGATGATCGACTTGGGCGTTGACGAGTTCTTCCACGAGGAGGGCGAGGTTACAGTGAGCGCACCTTACGAGTCATTCGGTGCTATCCAGAAGTGGATCGAGGATATGGGCTACGAGCTCGTATCTGGTGAGGGTGTACGCATCCCAACCGACACCAAGGAGCTTACTCCAGAGCAGAGAGCAGACGTAGAGAAGTTGCAGGAGCGTTTGGAGGAGGATGATGACGTTGTGAACGTATATCACACCATGGCTGAGGCTGATGACGAGGAGTAATTCTATAACTCGCTAAAATAGATCAGGGTTGTCCGAGTTTTTCTCGCGACAACCCTGATTTTTTTTGGGGTTAGAGGAAGGGAATTCAAAATTCAAAATTCCATCTTTAATTTTAGATTACACCTCTACCAAGCCGTGTTTAATGGCATAGACCACTAAGCTGGCGGTGTTTTTCGAGCCACTCTTCTCCAAAATGTTGGCACGGTGTTTATCTACCGTGCGTTTGGAAATATATAATTTATCGGCAATCTCTTGCGTAGAGAGCCCCTGACATATTCCCACCAAAATCTCTACCTCACGCTCCGAGAGTCTATCCTCCTCGGCAATATCACCACCCACAGAATAGGGATAGGATGTCATGGCAAACGAGATAGACTCCATAAGCTGAGGGCTGAAATATGTTCCTCCCTCACATACGGTCCTGACGGCCAATAACACCTCGTCAAACTCCGAATCTTTCAACAGAAAACCCTTCGCACCACTCTCCACCATCTTCGAGTAGTAGGCATTATCGCCAAACATCGAGAGAGAGATTACCTTCAACTCAGGATCCACTTCCAACGCCCTCTCGGTAGTCTCCGCACCGTTGATTCCTGGCATCGAATAATCCATAAATACCAGATCGACCTTGCTCTCCGCCTGAGCCTGCAAGAACTCCTCGCCACTACCCGCCTCCACGACAACCTCAAAGTCGGCCTGCGACGAGAGCAGCATCTTCATTCCGCGCCTAAAGAGCGAATGGTCATCTACCAAAGCTATACGAATCATCACTTCTGCTTGTTTTTGTGACGGCGATTGTGGCTCTGCTTATCTATTGTCGATGGAGCAGCCTCCAAACTACGAGCACCACGCACATTGACCTTGACGGAAGCTCGCATACCCTTACCCTTGGATGATGAAATCGAGAATTGGCCATTGAGACTGTTGATTCTCGAATTGATATTAGAGAGTCCCATACCGCAATCCATCATCGCCTGAGGATCAAATCCGCGACCATTGTCGCTATACTGCAACTCCAACTCCTCGCCCGAAGAGGAGAGCGAGAGACGTATCTCGCTACAACCCGAATGTTTCATAGAGTTGGTGATAAGCTCACACACCACTCGATACATGATAACCTCTATATCGGTATCATAGCGATCCGAGCGCAGGTTGGTAGCAAAGGCAATCTTCACCTTGTGTAGCGAAGATGAACGATCAATGAAATTCTGCACACCACGCGCCAGACCAAAATCGGCCAAAACATGTGGCGAGAGATTATTGGAGATCTCTCGCAGAGATCGTACCGCCTCCTCCACTACATAAAGCGTATTGCCCAAAATCTCACGGCTGGCAGGATCCATCTCGCTCTTGGATAATGAGCTGAGCGAAATTTTAGCCGAAGAGAGCAGAGGGCCCAAACCATCGTGCAACTCCTTGGAGAAGTTGGCGCGGCTCTTCTCCTCGGCACGCAATACAGCGGTAAGGATACGCTTGTCTGTGAGCTGGCGGTGGTGATTGAGTCGGTCGATATATATTATCAACTTATCTAACATCACCACACCCACCGATATACATATCGAGACTATGATATCGAACCATACCATAGTAATCTCTGGCATCGGATGGCCATAGCTTATCCATAGTTGCAAGAGACGCTGACCTGCCATGAGGATAAATCCGATGATGAAGAGTATCCATATCGAATTATATTTGGTCGCACGTACCAGACGCAGAGCGTAATACATGGCAATGAACTGAACTATGATTGCCACATAGAGCAAAAGGCGAAAAGTCATAGGCTTATGTTTTAGGTAGTTTCAATCTTGTTTTCTAAAGAGCAGGCTCTTTCCCGAGCACTCTATCCGAGCACTCGCTCCAGATACTCCATCTGCTTATAGTGTGTCATATCAATCTGCACAGGCACAACCGACACGTAGCCATTGGCCAACGCCCACTCATCGGTATCCTCGGCTTCGGGCTCATGGTTGGAGAAGGCTCCGCTGATCATATAACCCTGCTTCTGATCTTCACACTCCATAGGTGCAAACTCATCGAGCCATATACCTCGACATTGGCGACAGACCCTGACACCTTTTATCTCCGATAATGGTATATTGGGCACATTGACATTCAGGCAGAGATTCTCACTCGCAGGATTCTCCATGATCGAAGAGATTATCTCTCTGGCATAGTGCTTAGCTGCTTCGAAATCGGCTTCGGCATCGTGATCCGTCAGTGACAAGCCCACCGAAGGACATCCATAGAAACTACCTTCGATGGCAGCACCCATAGTACCCGAATAGAGTACGTTTGTGCCGGCATTGGAGCCATGATTTATGCCAGAGATGACCAAATCGACTCTCTGCCCACGAAACAGATGGTCGAATGCGAACTTGGCACAATCCACAGGCGTACCCGAAAGGGAATAGACCTCCACGCCCTCGCTTTGGTGGCGCGACTCAATAAACAACGGATCATATATGGTGATAGCTTGGCTCTTACCACTCTGCACCGATTCGGGAGCTACGGCTACAACCCTTCCAAATTCGCGTGCCACCTCTATGGCGGCAGCAAATCCCTTGGCTCGGAAACTATCATCGTTGGTTACAAATATCAATCTCTCTTTATTCATCTTTCAAAAACTTCTATGGCAGAGCCTCTGCTTCTGCCCGATTTATTATATACATACTCTTACTCATCTACAAAGGTAAAAAAATATTCCATTCCACCCTGTTGCGATTCACATTTTTTCATCGTAACTTTGTTTATATTTTTCAACGAAAACCTAAAACTTTACGAATATGAGGAATTTGAGTCACTTCGGCATCCCAGTAGCCGAGAAGATGGATGGCATGGCGTTTATCGAGCCATTGAAGGTGCATATCACAGACCATGCCGCAAGCCCCAACAAATTGGAGTTCCTATACTTTGAGCCAGACAGCCCTATGCACGCACTGATCCAAAGTCAAGCACACATTGCCTACAATGTAGAGGATATAAATGCCGCATTGGAGGGAACCAAAGTCCTATTGCCTGCGTTGGATTGTGGCAATATGATTATCGCCTTCATCGAAGAGGAGGGCGTAGCTATTGAGCTTATCGAGTTGAAGTAGCAGAGCAAGAGGATTAGAATAGCTCCAACTGCTCTGGAGCACAGTTAAACGTCTTGCGGTGATAGGGTGAGAGTCCATACTCACGCACCGCAAGGCGATGTTTTTTTGTAGGATAACCCTTATTCCCATCCCAACCATATTGAGGATACTCCTCATGTAGGCGCAACATATATTCATCGCGGTGAGTCTTAGCCAAGACAGATGCCGCCGCGATATTGGCATACTTGCCATCGCCCTTGACAATACATTTATAAGGAATATCGCTCGCGGGATAGAAGCGATTGCCGTCAATGGCCAAAAACTCAGGCCTTACCTTAAGACGGCTGACGGCCACGTTCATACCCTCGAACGAGGCCTTGAGGATATTGATCTGATCGATACGCTCCGCCGTAACCTCCGCCACGGCCCATGCCACAGCTTCGCGCTCGATGATGGGGCGCAGCTCATTGCGCTGACGCTCGGTCATCTGTTTGGAGTCGTTGAGCAAGGGGTGATAGAAATCGGGTGGCAAAATAACCGCCGCCGCAAAGACACTACCAGCCAAGCATCCGCGCCCAGCCTCATCGCAACCTGCCTCAAGAAGTGAGGTTTGGAAAGAGTTCTCTAACATATAGGACAAAATTAGAGAAAAGATTTTATTATTACAAGGCAGATGACTTCTCTTTTTTTATTACTTTTGTAGAGCGTTTCTGGCATAGAATTGCTACCTGAAATGCACTACTAATTTTCCACAGAGATATGGCAGCTAAACACGCAGTACAACATAGAGGTTTCGACCTTACACTCACACTTCTGCTCATCGCATTGGTCACCACACTCCGTTCACTCTACTTTCCTTCGGGTGATGAGTCGATAGCCAATGTGGCAACCCCCATCGGCGCTTGGTTACAACACCTGCAGGGGATGATTCCCACACTCTCGGCTCTGATTTGGGGAGCATTCATACTCATGGCAGGCATGAGCGTGGGACGTTATGGAGTACGATATTCGTTATATCCAGCCTATACACTCATGGCAATTCCGATTTTCGGTGCAGTAGCTACGTGTGTTATGGTCAGCAGAGATTATATGGTCTCGATGTCTGCAGCTCTCATCATGCTCTTGGCCACAAAGTATATACATCGCTGTGTGATGCGCTCGAAGGGTTTTAGCGATCTCTCGCTGGCGATGTTGGCATACGGTACATTACCCCTCATATATGCCCC
>JAFOZN010000041.1 GCA_017391185.1 Alistipes sp.
AAGCGGTAACGTACAGCCTTGCAAAGACGCACACCATCGATGATAGATGCGTGGTTCAGGGCGTCAGAAATGATAGCATCCTGCTCTGTGAGGAGTGGCTCGAAAACACCACCATTAGCATCGAAGCAAGCTGCATAGAGGATAGTATCCTCAGTACCGAAGTAGTCAGCGATAGCCTTCTCCAACTCCTTGTGCATATCCTGACAACCGCAGATGAAGCGTACAGATGACATACCGAAGCCACGCTCATCCATAGCCTTCTTGGCAGCGTCAATCAAACGCTGGTTATCCGAGAGACCCAAATAGTTGTTGGCGCAGAAGTTAAGCACAGGCTTACCTGCTACCATAATCTCAGCGCGCTGAGGTGACTCAATGATACGCTCTGTCTTGTAGAGACCTGCCTCCTTGATCTGGGCAAGCTCATTTTGCAAATGCTCTTTAATTTTTCCGTACATAGCTTAAATGAGTTTTTATGTTGTTTTTTGTGATTTTTCTCTTTTTTCTTACGATTGTTAGGCAAAGATACAAAAAACCTACTATCATTGTCACTCCCAATGCGCTTTTTTGCGTTTTTTCTTACAAATTGTAACCAAAAGGGAAGCCAAAATTATTCCTCTTTCATCTTTCATCTCTCATCTTTCATCTTGAATTCCCCACAGGGAAGCCAGAGCAGATGAGGATAAAAAAATAAGGTTGCCCAAAGGAAGCAACCTCATCTCTATCTCAAAATTTTATTTTGCGACTCTACTTGATTCGTGTCCAGTAGAGCGTTACGCCCATACCTAAGATCGTGCCGCGCAACTTGAGCTTATCCTTGGTCTCAAACTCTGCTGTGGCGTTCACTCTTAAACCCTTGGTTGGATCGTAGATCTTGGCATCGCCCCACATCTTCTTCGATGGGATATACTTCAAGCCCTTTACCAACACAACCTGATCGATATCCACCTCACGCAAAGCCTTGTCAGGGTTCTTCTCATCCTTACGCTTCTTGCCGTCCTTGCCGTTTGGGTTCTCCACCCAGAAGACCTGAGCGTTGTAAGAGCCGTCAGAGTTCTTTGTCACGCGGATCTTGCTCTTTGAGCCGCCACGGTCTGACATATACTCGCCGATGATGTTATCGCCATTGTCGTTCAAGCCCTGAGCGAATGATGGTGCCGCCATGAAGAGGGCGCAAACCAAAGTAAAAAGAAATTTTTTCATAGTCTATTGTTTTTGTTTCGTGGCAAAAGTATAGCAAAAGCCTCAACACCCCAAACCCAACCTCAAAAAGGGGATTAACGGCGCGCAAATGTGGCGAAATGCGGGGTTTTGTGGCGAAACAGACCATCAGAAAGGAAATATCAGACATCTTGCGCTCTGTTTTTGCACTCTAATTCTGCGCCAAACTTTTGATATTATTCTATAAATTTCTATCTTTGTCCCAAAGGCTCTTGTTGCAAGGGCATGCAATTTGTACCTATACCATATAATAAAATGTATAGAGCAGACGTTATATAGGTAGGAGATACTATTGCAAAGTAGAAACTTTTAACCTAAAGTGCGCTATGAAAAAGTTAAGAAGAATTTTATTGGCAACCCTTGTGGCCATAGTGGCTGCGAGTTGCTCTTCTGCCTACTACACAGCAGGCGGCAGCGCGTATGACGACCTCTATGCTACGCATAATCGTACCGAAATCGCAAATAGACAGAAAGCTGAGGCTGAGGCACGCCGTGCTGAAGCTGAGGCGCGTAAGGCTGAGGCTGAGGCCTTGCAGGCTGAGTATGAGGCTAAGATAGCTGCCTTCAACGCTCAGGCAGCAGCCGAGGGCAAGCAGACTATTAAGACTCAGACGGCATCGACTCTTGACGAGGTGATTGTCTTGGAGGATAACTCCGCGCAGAACTTCGTGGCTGACTCTTATGAGAGTGCCTACGCTCGCCGTTTGAAGGGTTTCCGCTCGCCATCTTACCGCATGCCTTCGAGCTACTTCAACCTGCGTTATACGGGCGATGTGATGCTCGCTACGGCTTACGATCCATCATTTTACAACATCATGGTTTCGGGTGATCAGGTGTGGGTTGAGCCTCGCTACATCACCTCTATGTTCGGCACATGGGGCGCAACCAACGCCACTGCGCTGATCTACTCGCCTTGGTATTATGGCTGGAACACACGTTGGGGTATTGGCTGGGGAGCGTTCGATCCTTGGTACTACTCATCGTGGGGCTTCCCACGTTATTCGTGGTATGATTGGAATTGGAATATCTGCTACGGAGGTGGCTGGGGCGTCAACCTCTGGTGGGGTTGGGGCGGACACTACCACCCTTGGAGACCTCTCTACCACCATCACCACCACTACTACCACCCTTGGGATGCTCATTGGCACATCGGCCCTGGCAATATCGCAGGCGGTGGCGGTCACTGGCGTGGCTCGTTGCGTGGCACACGTCTGGACAATGGCCCTGCCAATGCTTCATCACACAGTCAGCATCTGCGTAAGCCTACGATCGTGAGACAGGGTGCAATCAACTCTTCGCCATATCGCTCGCCAAACAATGGCTCAGCCTACGGTACATCTACTCGCAGGGGCTCGGTGACAAGTTCCATCATCAAGCAGCAGCAGGAGCAAACCTCAGCGAGCCGTGGTCAGTCAACGAGCTTGCGTGGCGGAAACGTGACCAACCGCACTTCGCAGAGCATAGGCCGTGGCAACACAACCTCGTTGCGTAACAACAACTCATCGTTGATAAACAACAACAATAATAGCAACAACTCACAGACCACCACCACAAACCGCAATAGCAACTCTTCATCGAGCAACCGTAGCAACACCTCTTACAATTCGGGTTCATCGTTTAGCTCAGGCTCGTCATTTAGTTCGGGCAGCAGCAGCCGAGGTGGAGGTAGCTTTGGAGGCTCTTCGGGCTCTTCACGCAGTGGCGGCTCTCGAGGCAGATAGGCGGGGAGGAAGATGAAAGATGAAAGATGAGAGAGAAGAGAGGAGAGATAAGAGAGGAAAGCGGAAAGAGAAATAAGGTAAAGTAGAAAAATATGAAAGTGTTAAATAAAACCTTGTGCTTGGTGGCGATGCTTCTTGGTTTGGCAACCACCTCTTCGGCACAGTATCGCTTTGGCGGTATGATGATGGATCATGACGGCATGATGTCGGATGATATGTACACCCTCTCGCAGGTCAATTTCGGCTTCGGATCGGCACGTTCGATGGCTATGGCCGGAGCTTTCACCTCGCTGGGAGCCGATGTGGCTTCGATGGGTATCAACCCTGCGGGTTTGGGTATGTACCGTTCGAGTGATGTATCGTTTAGCCCGATAATGAGCTTCAACAACGCTTCGCACAATGTGCGCTCTGTGGGCGAGAACTCTCAGAGCCGTTTTGCGGTGAGCAACTTCGGCCTTTCGCTCAACCTCTATGAGAGTAGTAAAACATCCCTGGTGAGTTTCAACATCGGTCTTGGCTATAATCGTGTGGCTGACTTCAACTACAACTATAGCCTCTCGGCTCAGAGTGCCCCATCGGCAAATCCAGCCAATGGAGAGCCATATCGCTCGATCTTGGATGCCTTCACAGCTCAGTTGGGTGTGGCAAACGGTGGTCAGGGACTCTTCCCCACACAGGATGGTCTGATCTGCACCCCTGCCAACTCATACTTCTGGGGCGGAATCTTGGCATATAACAACTACTTGGTAGATAACTTTGAGGATGAATATGGCCCATATTGGACCACAGCCGAGCGTATCGGCACCAACGCCTCGGTAGGTCATCTGGGTGAGTTGGAGAGTCGTGGCTCGATAGGCGAGTATGACATCTCGCTGGGCTTTAACGTAGATAATAAGTTCTACTTCGGAGCTACGGTTGGCCTTCAGGTGGTGGATTGGAGTCGCCAATACTTCTATGGCGAGGATTATATCTATAATGGTCAGGCTCTGGATAGCGGTGGCTACCCTCTTGCCGAGCCTGCGGCGTGGATGGATTACAACCAAGCGGTCAATATCGAGGGTACGGGCGTAAACCTCAAGTTGGGTATGATCTACCGCCCTATGGAGTCGTTGCGTTTGGGTGTGGCACTTCACACTCCTACATACTACTCTCTCCAGCGCCACTATCAGGCATATATGAGCTCCAACTTCGAGCCTGATGGTTTTGTGACCGACACGCTGGATGATGTGGCCGAGAATAGTTGGGATTTCTGTTCGCCAACACGTTTGATGTTTGGTGCTTCATATTCGTTTGGTCGCTTTGCCATCATCTCGGTGGATTACGAGAGAGATTGGTACAACGGCATCCGTGTCAAGAATATACCTGTCGGTTTTGATATGTCGGAGTATGACTATAAGGCCGAATTCAAGCAGAACTACAAGGGCTCTAACACCTTGCGTGTGGGAGCTGAGCTCAAGCCACTGCCATTTTTGGCTTTGCGTGCTGGATATGGTGTTGCTGAGGGCGCTCTCAGGGAGGATAAGAGCCTCTACTACAACTCGCCTATAAACTACCGCACGACATGTTTCTCGTTGGGTTTGGGTGTGGCCTTGGGCCGTTTTACAGTGGATTTTGCCTACCAGAATATCAAGAATCAGCAGACCGACTATATGTTCTACTATGCTGAGAATACATCGGCTTCGAGCGTAATGGAGCTTTTCGATACGGCAAGCCCAATGTTTAACACAGACCTCACACGCAACTATGCGATCCTAAGTTTGGGCTATAAGTTCTAAACCAACCACCGACCTGAGAAGATTATGAAGAGACTTTTTCTGCTCGCCCTTGCCACTGTGATGATGGTGGGTTGCAGCTCTAAGGCAGAGCTGAGAGTTGCCACATACAACATACGCTACGATGCTGCAGCCGATGCTAAGGGCGGCGATAGCTGGGCGGAGCGTAAGGGGGCGGTGGCGGAGATGATCAAGAGCCACGACTTCGACATCGTGGGCACTCAGGAGGGCGATGCCCGTCAGATTGAGGAGCTCTCGGCCCTATTGCCAGAGTATGACCATACGGGACACCCCTATGGCGGAGCTAAGGGCGATGCACATACGGCTACGATATTCTACAAGGGCGCGAAGATGGAACTTTTAGACGAGGGTACATTCTGGTATAGCCCTACACCTGAGGTGGAGAGCATAGGTTGGGATGCTACCGATCTGAGATTGTGCCATTGGGGCAAGTTCCGCGAGCGCAGTTCGGGCAAGGAGTTCTACTTCCTCGATTCGCACCTCTATTGGCGTCTGAAGGAGGCCAAGGCCAATTCGGGCAAGGTGCATATCGAGATGATTGGCAAGATCACCGAGGGTAAGCCTGTGGTGAGTGTGGGGGATTTCAATTCGGGCGAGAATACACCTCAGGTGGGGGATATTCTCTCACTGTTAAAGGATTCGCGTGCGCTCTCGGAGTCGGCTCCACAGGGGTGTTTTGATACCGATTTGGGCGGCGGAAACTTCATAGGTCCAGCCAAGGGCAGGATTGATTATATCTTTGTCTCGCCCCAGATCAGGGTGAAGGATTATGCCGTATTGGAGGATAAGCGCGAGAATGGCCACTACCCATCGGATCACCTGCCCATAGTGTGCAATGTGGAGTTTTAGGGTGGCTCAATAGTCAAAAAATAAGGATAAAAACCTGAGCGAAGTTAAAAAATTGGCTGAGATAGCGTAGGTTAAACAAAAATTGGTTACTTTTGTACTTTGTACAAGGGTAACCTTTTTTTGAATTTTGAATTTTGAATTACTTAAGATATGGCAGTAGAACTTAAAGATCTGACCAAAGTAGAGGATAACTACTCGAAATGGTACAACGAGCTTGTCGTGAAGGCAGGTTTGGCTGAGAACTCAGCCGTTAGAGGATGTATGGTCATCAAACCTTATGGTTATGCCATCTGGGAGAAGATGCAGCGCGTCTTGGACGATATGTTCAAGCAGACAGGACACGAGAACGCATACTTCCCGCTTTTCATCCCTAAGTCATTCTTCTCACGCGAGGCATCACACGTTGAGGGCTTCGCCAAGGAGTGTGCCGTAGTGACTCACTACCGTTTGATGAATGATCCAGAGGGCAAGGGTATCGTAGTCGATCCTGAGGCTCGTTTGGAGGAGGAGCTCATCGTACGTCCTACATCCGAAACTATCATCTGGAACACATATAAGAATTGGATCACATCGTACCGCGATCTGCCAATCCTGTGCAACCAGTGGGCTAACGTAGTGCGTTGGGAGATGCGTACACGCCTCTTCTTGCGTACCGCCGAGTTCCTCTGGCAGGAGGGCCATACTGCTCACGCCACACGCGAGGAGGCTATCGCCGAGGCAGAGAAGATGGTACACGTATATGAGACCTTTGCTCAGGATTATATGGGTGTACCTGTGGTGGTTGGCCACAAGTCACCAAACGAGCGTTTCGCAGGTGCTGAGGATACCTTGACTATCGAGGCTTTGATGCAGGATGGTAAGGCTTTGCAGAGTGGTACTTCTCACTTCTTGGGTCAGAACTTCGCCAAGGCCTTTGACGTTACATACACCAACAAGGAGGGTAAGCAGGAGTACGTTTGGGCTACATCGTGGGGCGTATCGACACGCCTAATGGGTGCCTTGATCATGGCTCACTCAGATAACAATGGTTTGGTTTTGCCACCAAAGTTGGCTCCAATCCAGGTAGCTATGGTGCCTATCTATAAGGGTGACGAGCAGTTGGCTCTGATGAAGGAGAAGATGGAGGCTATCGCCTCTGAGATGCGTAAGTTGGGTATCTCTGTGAAGGTGGATGCACGCGACAATGTGCGTTCAGGCTTCAAGTTCGCTGAGTATGAGCTCAAGGGTGTGCCTGTACGCCTTGCTATGGGTCCACGCGATATGCAGAACGGCACTATCGAGGTTGCCCGCCGCGACACCTTGACTAAGGAGACTGTATCGCAGGAGGGTATCGCTCAGTATGTGGCAAATCTGTTGGAGGAGATTCAGGCCAACATCTTCAAGAAGGCTTTGGACTACCGCAACTCTATGATCACCGAGGTAAACACTTGGGAGGAGTTTGTGGATGTATTGGAGAACAAGGGTGGTTTCATCTCTGCTCACTGGGATGGTACACCAGAGACCGAGGTTGCTATCAAGGAGGCTACCAAGGCTACGATCCGTTGTATTCCTTTGGATGCTAAGCCAGAGGAGGGCAAGTGTATCTTCTCAGGCAAGCCATCTTCTTGCCGCGTACTCTTCGCTAAGAGCTACTAATAGCCTCTTTAGGCATAAGACAAGAGAGCCAATCATCGGGGGAGTTTTCCGATGGTTGGCTTTCGCTTTTTGGCTCCTTTTTCTATGCCCCAGACAAGGGCGGTCAGCAGAGCGTATATAATATAGATAGTGATGCAGAGGCTCAGATCTATCCTTATATCATAGGCCACTAAGCCCATCCGACTGCACCACTCGGCCAGCGAGTTCATCCAGCCCACCGAGAGCTCCAATATCCCACTCGCCACGCCCTGCAACAATCCCATGGGCATCAATATCCAGAGCAGAGAGACTCCGACCACCACGCCTGCCAAAAGCACCATCACGGGCCCCACAACCACACTCCACAGCGAAAACTGCCCGAAGAGATATGACGCCAGAGGGATGGTTATTAAGGATGCCGCCACCGAAATCGTGAACGAAGAGAGCAGCCAACGCTCGGCCCAAATAAAGACTACGCGCAGAGCCATACGGATTTTGTGGCGTTGCAGCCACTGTCGCTTCTCCAGCTCCAGCCTATGCCAACCTGCCACCCATCTTATAACAGGCATCGCCCACTCCACAATGGCAAATACGGCCAACACAGAGAGCTGAAAACCCGCATCATAGATATTCTCCCCACGCCACAGCAACATCGCCATAGCCGTAAAGCAGAGCGCATTGAGCGAGTTATAGCGCGAAGCCACAAGCAAAGAGAGTTGCAGCAAAGAAAACATCACCGCAGCTCTGATGGTCGAGGGCG
This sequence comes from Alistipes sp., assembly GCA_017391185.1. GTDB lineage: Bacteria > Bacteroidota > Bacteroidia > Bacteroidales > Rikenellaceae > Alistipes. Next base: position 7,956 of record JAFOZN010000041.1, read on the forward strand.
CTAAGCCTGTCATCGTAGCATAGCCCCATATCACCGCTATGGCCACTAAAGCTCTGGCCACCTGTCCACGCCGAAAGAGAGCCAACGGCAGAAGCAACAAATTTATCAGCGCAAAGAGATAACCCACATGCAACCCCGAAACGGCCAACAGGTGCGCCCCTCCGCAAAGCACATAATCTCGGCGCAAAGCGGTTGTAATCTCGCCTCTATCGCCGATAGCCATCGCCAAGATAATCGGCTCGACACTCTCGGTGAGCTCTAAGCGATGGATCTTTTGGCGAGCCATAGCCTGCACTCGCTCCGCGAGCGTTGGGCGAAAGGCATATCGCTCGATGATCATTTCTCTCGTTAGATATATCTGCCCTACGATACCCTGACGAGCCATATACTTGCCGTATTGGCTTTCAGATGAGGATGCACTTTGAGAGTGGGCAAGCTCTTGAGATTGGGCGTGGCCGCGGCCTGAGGCAAATCCGCTGATTCGGGCCTTGGTAAGAATCTCTTCGCCACCTCTTAGCTCCACACTCTCATCGCAGATTAGGCGCACCTCGGAGTGGCATCTCTCGCCATCTGCGCTCAGGATCTCGGCTTGGGCATAACGAGTGGTCGGAGAGGGGTTTCTGACGGAGGTTATTCTCAGATGAAGTAGTCTCGGCTCCCCACCCAAAGATAGCTCATCGTGGCTAAGTTGCATAGATACTGCTCCCGCAAAGCTAAGGGCAAAGAAAAGGTATATGGTCGAGAATGATTTACCGTATCTTGCCACCGCCATCCCCACACTCACAACAAAGCCGACTACTACACTCCACAGTGGCGGAGAGAAGTAATCGGCCAATAATATACCTGCCACAACAGCCCCCAAAGCTACTCCCATTGGCGCATGTGCTATGCGCTCGGATATAGCCGCGAAACGGGTTCTCATAGCAAGGTTAGTTTTAATTCAAAATTCAAAATTACGATTAAGCGAGCGCATAAGCTAAATGTATTTTACTTATGCCGAGCGTGAGCAATTAAAAGCCTCCCTTGTGGTGGTTAAAATTGGGGCTTACGCGCGGTAATATTTCTCTCTTCTCTTTCAACTTTCATCTTTCCTCTCTCATCTCTCCTCTTTCAACTCTCACCTGCCTACATATTGGGCTACGGCTTGGGCTATGCGCTCGCCATCGAGTGCTGCCGAGATGATTCCGCCAGCGTAGCCTGCGCCCTCACCCGAAGGGAATAGACCTCGCACCTCAGGGTGCATGAGAGTCTCTCTATCGCGCGGAATACGCACAGGGGTTGAGGTGCGCGACTCCACACCCACAACTATGGCTTGCGAGGTGAGATAGCCGTGCATCTTGCGATCAAACGAGGCGATACCCTTACGCAGAGCCGATGAGATAAACTCAGGCATCCACTCATCCAAGCGCGAGCATACAAGCCCCGGAACGTATGATGTTACGGGCAGAGAGGTCGATTTGCGCCCCGCCACGAAGTCCGATACGCGTTGCGCTGGAGCAATCTGCTGCTCGCCTCCATTCTCTCGTGCCGCGCGCTCCAACTGCTCCTGAAAGACCAAACCCGCCAATGGGCCATGCTCAGGGATGAGATGCTCGAAATCCTCGACTCTCACCTCTGTGACCAAACCCGAATTTGCCCATATCGAGCCGCGATTGCTGGGCGACATACCGTTTACCACCGACTCCTCTTGGTGAGTCATCGCTGGCACGATGAAACCTCCAGGGCACATGCAGAATGAATATACACCTCGGCCATCGACCTGATTAACAAGCGAATATGATGCCGCAGGGAGATACTCGCCACGCTCTGGCTGGTGGTATTGTATTGAGTCGATGAGACGTTGCGGATGCTCGATGCGCACGCCCATAGCGCACGCCTTAGCCTCCAGGCGTACTCCGTCACGATGCAGCGTGCGGTAGATATCCTTGGCCGAATGTCCCGTAGCCAAGACCACAGCCGCACCCTCGATAAGCTCATCTCCAACCTCGACACCCACAATCTGGCCATCCTTTAGGCGAAAACCACTTACACGGCTTGAGAAGTGAATCTCGCCGCCCTGACGCACGATGGTCTCACAGATGTTGGTGATGATGCGTGGGAGTTTGTCGGTGCCGATGTGGGGGTGCGCCTCGAAGAGAATCTCTGGCGTAGCACCATGGAATACGAGCGTCTGCAAGGCTTTATTATAGTCGCCACGCTTCTTGCTGCGAGTGAAGAGCTTACCATCGGAGAAAGTACCCGCACCTCCCGCACCGAAGGCGTAGTTTGAGTCGGGGTCGATGGCTTGGTTGCGGTTGATCTGTGCTATGTCGTGCTTGCGTGGCAAGACCTCCTTGCCTCGCTCCAGAAGTATCGGCTTATAACCCAACTCGATGAGTCTCAGCGCAGCGAACAATCCCGCAGGGCCCGATCCCACTACCACTACTGGAGTCGAGTTGCTCACATCGGGATAGTCGAAATGTATCGGCTCAGGCTGAGGCTCCTGATCTATAAAGAGCTCCAGCGTGAGGTTGACCTTCACAGGCTTGCGGCGAGCGTCAATCGAGCGTTTTAAAACCCTCACCAGCGCCACATCATCTCTCTTGATGCCCATCTGACGGGCTGCCAAAGAGGTATATGCCTCGACATCGGCCGAGAGTTTGGGTGAAAGTTGCAGGGTTATAGTCTTTGACATAATCGGGTGATTATTAATGTTTTCTACGGCTCAAAACACCCCTCAACCAAGGGCCAATTTTGATTTCATCACAAAGGTAGCATAAATTTGGGAAATAATATGTATAAGCGCCAAAATTGAGAGTAAGGATCTTTATCTCGAAAAAGTAGCGTTGTAATGTGAAACCTATTATGTTTATACAAATAATGTAATATTATTTTGTTTTTGGGAACTTTTGTATTACCTTTGCATAACCAAACGTAAAACAAATGAGAATCATCGCACACAGAACATTGGTAATGTTCTATACAAAACACGCCGATGCTAAAACCGCTATTGAAGAGTGGTTTCACAAAACAGAAAAGGCAAATTGGGAATCATTTGCCGATATTAAAAAGAGTTTCAATAGCGTTGATGCGGTGGGTAACCAAAGATTTGTATTCAA
>JAFOZN010000042.1 GCA_017391185.1 Alistipes sp.
GTATTTGCCACAACGGTGTCTGCTCAGACACAGGAGAGTGCCCCAACTCCAACCGATGGTCCATTGGTCATCACACTGGAGGAGGCATTGCAGATCGCTCTAAGCGAAAACCCCACGGTGAAGATCGCCGACAAGACTATCGAGACTAAAAAGTATGCCAAGCGAGGTACATACGCCGCATTGTGGCCAGAGATTTCAGCTTCGGCAACTTATCAGCGTTACATCGAGAAACCATCATTCCACATCATGGGACAGACCTTGAAGATGGGTACCACCAACAACATGAGTGGCGGATTCTCGGCAGCCATGCCTGTTATCAATGCACAGCTTTGGAAATCACTCAAGCTCTCGGCTATGGATGTTGAGTTGGCCGTTGAGCAGGCTCGCGGATCACGCATCGACATGAAGGAGCAGATCTCTAAGGCATTCTACCAGATTCTCTTGGCAAAGGACTCTTATAACGTCTATAAGCGTGTATATGACAATGCTGTGGAGAACCACAAAATCGTAGAGAAAAGATATAAGGTAGGCTCTGTTTCAGAGTATGACTTTATCCGCTCTGAGGTAACCGTTGCCAACGCCGAGCCAAATCTCTTCCAGGCAGAGAACTCTATCGTAGTGGCTCTCTGGCAGTTGAAGGCTTTGTTGGGTGTGGACATGGATATTGATTTGGATGTAAAGGGCTCACTCGCTGATTTTGAGCCATTGCTCACAACTCAGATCCAGACAGGCGATTTGAGCAACAACAGTTCACTCAAGCAGTTGGAGATTCAGGAGGATATGCTTTTGCAGAGCCTGAAGGTTAAGCGTGCTGCAAACCTCCCAACATTCTCTGCTTCTATCAATTATATGTGGAATGCAATGGATGAAACAATGGCTATGGCACACTATCGCTGGATGTCATCATCGACTGCACTCTTCAGCCTCAACGTACCTATCTTCGCAGGAGGTAAGCGCCGTTCTGAGATCTCTCAGGCTAAGATCTCTCTTGAGACTATCCAGCTCCAGAGAGAGAATGCCGAGCGTCAGTTGCGTACCGCTATGATGTCTTATTATAGCAATATGCAGACCAACGTAAAGCAGTTCAACGCATCGGCTCAGAATATCGCTCAGGCTAAGCGCGGATATGATATCGCAGTGAAGCGTTACGAGGTCGGTGGCGGCACATTGGTAGATGTGGATAACTCACAGTTGCAGTACACTCAGGCTGAGCTTTCACGCAGTACAGCTATCTACAACTACCTGATAAACCAGATCTCTTTGGAGACACTCAAGGGAAATAATGTTCAGAATAATTAAAACAGAAAAGAGATATGAAAATGAATTTTATGTTTAAGGCTCTTGTTCTTGGAGCCGTTTGTGTAGCAGGCGTAGCTTGCTCATCAAAGAAGAGCGCCGAGCCAGAGCAGCAGGCTCAGGTAGTGGCTAAGCCAAAGGTTACGGTTGCAACATCTGCTACCGAGAAGGTAGATATGCAGAGTATTTTTACAGGTAACGTAGAGGGCCATACTATTAATAATATCACACCTCAGCAGGCACGCCGTATCTCTCGTCTGTTGGTAGATGTAGGTGATCGTGTCAAGGCAGGTCAGATTGTTGCCGAGATGGATAACTCTTCACTCGCTCAGCTCAAGGCTCAGTACGAGAACAACAAGGCTCAGTTTGAGCGTACAGACGAGCTTTACAAGTTCGGTGGCGAGTCTAAGGCTAATTGGGAGGCTATCAAGACAGCATACGAGGTATCGAAGTTCTCTTATGAGAATATGTTGGAGAATACCACTTTGCGTAGCCCTATCACAGGTGTTATCACTGCTCGCAACTACGACAACGGTGATATGGTTGGCGGAATGCCTATCTTCGTAGTGCAGCGCATCAACCCTGTGAAGATTATGATCAACGTATCGGAGTCACTCTATACTAACCTCAAGCGCGGTATGCCTGTAGAGGTAGAGTTCGATGCTCTTCCAGATCAGAAGTTCACAGCTAAGGTTTCACGCATCACTCCTTCGGTTGATGCTTCGACTCGCACATTCCCTGTGGAGCTTGCAATGGTTAATGACCACGAGATCGTTAAGCCAGGTATGTACGCACGCGCTACATTGAACTATGGTACACGCGAGAGTGTCGTAGTACCAGATCAGGCTGTTGTTAAGTTGATGGGCTCAGGCGATCGTTTCGTATATGTATATGAGAACGGCAAGGTGAAGTATCAGAAGGTTGAGCTTGGTCGCCGCTTCGACAACAAATACGAGATTTTGTCGGGCGTAGCAAGCGGTGCTCAGGTTGTTATCGCAGGCCAGTCAGCATTGAAGGACGGTATTGAAGTTGAAATCGTAAAATAAGTATTTGAAAGATGAATATATATAAGACATCGGTCAATAACCCAATAACCACCATTATCCTGTTCGTTGCGATCAGTATCATGGGTATCTTCTCGTTTACGAGATTGGGTATTGACCTCTTCCCTGATATCGAGTCAAACGCCATGATGGTGATGACTTCGTATGCGGGTGCCAGTGCCGAGGATATTGAGACCAACGTCTCACGTCCTATCGAGAACGTGCTTAACGGTGTGGATCACCTCAAGCACATTACATCACAGTCTAAGGAGAATATCTCTATCGTTGCGTTGGAGTTCGAGTATGGCTA
>JAFOZN010000043.1 GCA_017391185.1 Alistipes sp.
AGGAGGAGCGTCTAAAGGATGCTCGTAACGGCAGGAATAATCATAACCACAACCACGGCAATACTTCGGGCGGTAACTCTATGCGAGGCTTCGGCGGAGGCATGGGTGGCGGTCTGGGCAACTTAGGCAGCGCAGGTGGTATGTTTTAGAGTGTAGAATTTTTAATGAGTAAATCATAACAAGATATATGAAATTTAGAAAAATAACCCTCCCCATACTCTTTCTCCTCGCCTTTGTTATGCTTGGAGAGAGTGCTCAAGCCCAACACCTGATAGGAGTGTCGGGCGGTGCGGGTATCTCTTCCGTGAGATTCTATCCCCTCAGAGAGACCAAGTCTATCACTACAGGTCCCGATTTCGGACTCTCGTGGCGATACTACTCTCTGCCCCGTTTTGTGGGTGCTGTGGGTTTGGATCTGGAGTTTATGCAACGCGGTTTCTCCTATGGCTATGCCTACTCTTCCTCCTTCGATGAGGAGGGTGTGGAGCAGCGAGATTACTACTACTATACCCGCCGTCTGAACTCCATCATGCTCCCTATGGTGTGGCAACCTCACTTCTATGTTGCCCGCCGCCATGTGAGAATCTATCTCGAAGCGGCCTTTACCCTTTCGTATAACTTCGGCGGTGATTATAGCTATGATAAGGATGAGTGGCATGGCAAATATGATTGGCGTCTGGAGCGAGACAACCGTTGGAGCTATGGTTTGGCTGGTGGTGGAGGTTTTGCGCTGCTCTTTGGCCGATACGAATTGGGTGTAAGGGCTCGTTATTACTTCGGCTATGGCGATTTGTTGAAGAATATGAACAAATACTACGACAACGCCACCGATGGCAAGGAGAATCCCTTCACCGTCACACCTCTGCGCTCGCCGCTGGATAATATGACTCTGAACATCACGCTTGCCTATCGCATGAGCAAGGATGGCTATAAGGAGTGGGAGTATAAGGCTCCGCGCAAGGATAAGAATCGTAAGAAGTTCAACTTCAAGAATTCCTCTGTGAGCGAGGGTGGTAGCTCAAGTTCGAGCAATACTATGCGCCGATAGGAGGAGGGTTGAGAAATTATTGATAACGAATAAAAATTTTAGATATGGAACAACAACAGACAACACGTCAGCAAAAGATTGCTCGACAGATTCAGCGTGACATGGCCGAGATCCTCCAGCGTGAGGGGGCTTCGATTGCTCAGGGTGCTATGATTACAGTCACTACAGTGCGCGTTTCGCCCGACTTTGGTTATGCCAAAATTTACTTCTCGATCTTCCCATTTGAGCGTAGCGAGGCTGTGATGGCGGCTTTGGAGCAGAATAATTGGTTCTTGCGCCGTGAGTTGGGTAAGCGCATCCGCAACCAGCTCAAGGTTGTGCCAGAGTTGCAGCTCTTCTTGGATGACTCGTTGGAGTATATCGAGAATATCGACAATCTGTTGAAGTAAACTTTTGGAGGTTTTTTCACCTCCTAACAATAGAAAAGACCATTTAGCAGGATGAGACTCGAACATTTCATAGCTTCGCGTTATCTACGCTCGCCCAAATCACACTCTGTCATCAACATCATCTCCCGTGTGAGTATGGTGGCGATGGCTGTGCCTGTGGCTGCGCTGATTATCCTGCTTTCGATCTTCAACGGTCTGGATCTTATGGTCAGAGAACATCTCCAAGCCGTAGATGCCGACCTGAGAATCACCGCCCGTGAGGGTACTACCTTCCCCATAGAGAGCATCGATTCCGTTGCGTTGAGGAGAGTTGAGGGCATACGCTCTGTGAGTTGTGTGCTTGAGCAGAGCGCTATGGTGGAGAGCCAGGGTGAGAGAGTCCTCATCACGCTCAAGGGTGTGGATCGCAATTATGCCCAGACCTTACCCATCGCCGATAGACTTATCGGCGGAAGTTTCACTACCGAGCTCGATGATGAGAATAGCATCGTTGTCGGTCAGCGTATCGTCATGCAGTTGGGCCTACAACGTGATGGCATCGGGCGCGAGGTGAGTCTCTACTCAATAAATCGCCAACGTATCTCCTCGCTGCTGAAGTTGGGTGGATATACTCGCCGCGATTTGCCTGTGGCGGGAGCCTTTGCCATAGATGAGGATAATGGATTGGTGGCCTTCACCTCGCTCAGACTGGCGCAGGATCTCTTTAACTACCCTGAGCGTATCTCTTCGGTGGAGCTAAGCCTTGAGCCAGAGGCGGATGAGGAGCAGGTGGCTGGGCGCGTCAAGGCTCTCGTGGGTGAGGATTTTCGGGTGCAGACTCGCTATGAGAGTAACTCGATCTATCGCCTGATGAACCTTGAAAGATGGGGCGTCTTTCTCATCGCCATCTTCGTGATGCTTATCGCCTCGCTCTCGATTGTCGGCACTCTGATTATGGTCATCATCGACAAGCAGGATGATATCTCTACCCTGCGTACGATGGGAGCTTCTCAAGAGATGATCTATCGCATCTTCTTTAGCGAGGGTGGCTTCATGGCTGCGATAAGTCTTGTGGCGGGATTGGTCTTGGGCGTGGGTTTGAGCCTTGCGCAACAGCAGTGGGGCTTGGTCTCGCTGACGACTCAAACTTTACTTATCGACTCCTACCCGATAGATCTGCGTTGGAGTGATGTGGTGCTTTGTGCCTTGACCTATGGCGTGGTGGCCTTTGCGGTGATTCATCTTACGGTCAGGGGTGCTTTGCGCAAGGCAGATTAATTAGAAATTTATATACAAAAGATAAAACACTTGAAAATGAAACGACTCCTCTACATAGTTTTGGCTGCTTTGGGCCTCTCCTTGATGTGGGCTTGTAACTCTTACAAGGTTATTCCCGACCGAGAGTTGGCTCAGATCTTCCATGATGCCATGTTGGTCAATGCCTATATCTCCAACGATGCCAAAAGCATCGCTTCCGACTCGGTCAAGGTCTATGAGCCGATATTTGCCAAGTACGGCTATACGGTGGAAGATTTCCGATATACGATGGAGAAGTTCTCGCGCCGCAAGAGTGCTCGTTTGAGTGAGGTGGCCGAGATGATGGTCTTGTTGTTGGATCGCGAGGCGGCAGAGCTCAATGAGCAGGTCGTAAGACTTGATACGATAGAGAATGTTGCGCGCCGCCGTTTCACACGCACCCTGCTTGAGAAGGAGAATATCCAAATCCGCGGGGCGGCAGATACCTCGCTGATGGTCTTCAACTTAGAGAATATCGGCAAGGGAGACTATACCATTTCGGGCTATTATACCCTGCCTAAGGAGAGCAAGATCAATAATCGCCGTTTGTTGGTGCGCTGGATTCGTCCCGACTCCACTTACTCTCAGGCCATCAACACCATGGTCTATCAGCGAGATAGTATGAACTATATCCAGAAGTTAAAGCTCGATAAGGATGGCTTCAGCAGAATGTACATCAGCTTCGACCACTTCAACAACCCCAAGGATCGTATCAAAAAACCTAATATGACCATCCACTCCATCAAAATCGAATATACACCCGATGTTAAGGAGTGTGTGCGTATGCTCTTCGATGAGCAGAGTTCGATGCGAATCTTTGCCGATACGATGCTCCACCTGAGCGGAGTGCAGAAGAGTGTAGAGTAATAACGCCTAAAGAGAGACCTATGCGCCGTATTGCAGCACATTATCTTATCTCCAACGCTGAGATTATGCCTCGCCCAATCGTGGAGTTGGACGATGAGGGACGTGTTGTCTCTGTTTCGGAGTGGGAGCGATTGGATAATATCCCGATGACGGAGTTTTATGCAGGAGCTTTGACGGCGGGTTTTGTCAATGCCCATTCACACGTTGAGCTTTCCTATCTGCGAGGTGCTATCGAGCGCAATACAGGTTTCGGGGGCTTTGCTCGCGCCATAGGTCAGGTGAGAGGAAACTTCTCGGCTCAGGAGCGCGATGTGGCTCTGCGTGGGGCTATGGCTCAGATGTGGCAGGAGGGTGTGCAGGCCGTAGCGGATATTATCAACGATACGAGTTCGCTTGGTGCCAAGAGTGAATCTCCAATTCTTTGGCATAACTTCGCCGAGTGCTTTGGCCTGAGGGCTGAGCTCTCTTCGGTGGAGCCTTTGGTGGAGAGGTGTGCCGAGCTTGGTCTGCAAGGCTCGCTTACCCCTCATTCGACATACTCGTTGCAGGATAGTGTGCTCGGAGAGATTGCCCAGATCGAGAAGCGTCTTTCGATTCACTTCATGGAGTCCGAAGATGAGAGTTTGCTCTATCGGGGCAGTGGCTCGTTGCACGATTGGTACTCTCGTATGGGTTGGGAGTGCGACTTTTTGCATCATGGCTCACCTGCCCGCCGATTGGTGGATGTTGTACCCAAGGATAGGAGGCTTATTTTGGTGCATAACTGTTGCCTTTCGGAGGAGGATTACGACCTCTTGAGCGAGCATTTTATCCACCCGATAAGTTGGGTGTTGTGCCCCGCATCGAATGATTATATCTCTTCGCTCAGGCCACCCGTTGAGATGCTCCTTAAGAGGGGTGCGAGCATAGCCCTCGGTACCGACTCCTTGGCTTCGAACGACAATCTTTCGATGCTGGATGAGATTAGACTCTTGGGTGATGTGCCACTTGCCCAGGCCTTGCGGTGGGCGACACTCGGTGGAGCCGAAGCCTTGGGCTTGGAGGATGAGTTAGGCTCGGTTGAGGTAGGCAAAAGACCGGGCATCGTATTGCTGGAGGGGCTATGTATCGAGCATGGCCAACTGCGCCTGACACCATTTACCACTTCACGCCGTTTGCTATAGCGCGAAAGGATAATTTTTAGTATATTTGTAGATATAGATAAACCCTAAATGACAGCCAAAGCATCATATCTGAGTTTGCAGGAGTTGCAACAGCGCATCAAGTCGGCTATCGAAGATAGTCTGCCTCTGCCGGTGTGGGTTGTTGCCGAGATCTCGGATCTCAAGGTTAATAGCTACTCAGGCCATTGCTATATGGAGCTTGTCGAGAAGACGGAGGCTGTCCGTGGAGGTACATCAACCCCCAAAGCTCAGGCCAGAGCCGTCATCTGGCGCAATCAATACGCCATGCTTTCGGCATATTTTCTCTCTCAGACGGGCTCGCGCCTGCAAGTGGGGATGAAGATTTTGGCCAAGGTTATGGTCACCTACCACGAGTTGTACGGTCTTTCGTTGCAGATCTCTGATATTGATCCGACCTATACTTTGGGCGAGGTCGAGCGTCAGAAGCAGATCACCATCTCTCAGCTCAAAGCCGATGGGGTGTGGGATATGAATCGAGAACTCAGCCTGCCAACCCCGATCCAGCGCATAGCCATCATCTCAAGTGCTACGGCTGCGGGTTATCAGGATTTCTGCCGTGAGATAGCCGAGGGAGGTTACGATTTTCGCCTTACGCTCTTTGAGGCTGTGGTGCAGGGCGAGCGTGCCGAGGATTCTGTCATAGATGCCCTGAGTCGCATAGCCGAGCGCGAGGAGGAGTTCGATGTTGCGGTGTTGATTCGAGGCGGAGGCTCTACGAGTGATTTGAGTTGCTTCAACTCCTATCGTCTGTGTGCCTATGTGGCGCAATTTCCTCTGCCTGTCTTGACAGGTATAGGTCACTTGAAGGATGAGAGTGTGGCCGATATGGTTGCCCATACACCTCTTAAGACTCCTACTGCCGTTGCGGCATGGCTGACCCAACAGATGCAGAGCTTGGAGGGGTGGCTGGAGAGTGTCGAGCAGGAGCTTAAGGATGTGGTGATAGCCAAATTACAACGCGAGAATTTACGTCTGGAGCGTCTGGAGAGCGAGATAAAGGCTCAGAGTCAGATCTATTGTCAGAGGGCACTCTCTCGTTTGGAGCTTTATCAGGGGCAACTGCATACCCTCACCGAGCAGATTCTCTTGCGCGAGAAGGAGCGACTGCGTAGCCTTGACCAGATCGTGGCATCACACTCGCCCAAGCGTATCATGCAACTCGGTTTTGCTGTTGTGCGTCAGGCCAGCGGTGCGATAACCTCGGCGCAGGGGCTTAGTGCGGGCGAGCGAGTGCAGATAGAGTTTGCGCAAGGAGCGATTGAGGCAGAGATAAAGAGAGTTTTGGAATAGGTAAAGAGTATAGATATGGCAAAGCAGAAGATTACATACGAGGAGGCTATGGCTCAGATTGAGCAGATTTTGGCCGACCTGCGTTCGGGCGAGTGCGGTGTGGATAGACTCACCGCCGAGGTTAAGCGTGCTACGGAGCTTATCGAGCTGTGCAAGGCAAAGCTCTATGATGTAGAAAAGAGCCTTGAAATTCACACCCCTAAGGGGTGATTTATTAGCGTGATGTAAACTTTGCTAAAATAAGTTGTGCGTCAGCCTAACCTCGGCAGAAGCATTGGCGGCAAAAGGTGGCAGAGACGAATGTTTAGAAGCAAGCCAAAACCTGTGTCGTGATAGAAAATATATAGCGATAATATGAAAAAACTAATAAAATATATCCTCAATACTATCCCGCGTCCACTTCTGCAACGCGTGGCCGATTGGATGGTGCCTGTGGTGGGAATGCTCTATCTGGGGCGAGGCAAGGAGTGCCCGTTGTGCGGTACTCGCCGCCGAAAATTCCTCCCCTATGGCTATGTTGAGGCTCGCGAAAATGCCCTTTGCCCCAATTGCTTGGCTTTGGAGCGCCATCGCCTGATGTGGCTTTGGCTGGAGCGCGAGAGTGAAATAAAGACTCTGCCCACCATACTCCATATCGCACCCGAAGTTGCCATCATGCGTAAGTTGCGCAAGATGTATAAGCACTCCCCTGAGCGATATGTTACGGCCGATCTGGAGAGCCCGTTGGCCGATATGCACTTCGATGTGCAAGATATTCCCCTCTCGGAGGAGTCCTTCGAGGTGATTTTTGCCAACCACTTGTTGGAACATGTTGAGGATGACAGGTTGGCCATGCGGGAGCTTTACCGCATAATGCGCCGAGGTGGTTGGGGTATTATGCTCTCGCCTGTGGAGCTGGATAGGGCTACGACCTTCGAGGATGATAGCATCACCGATCCTAAGGAGCGTAGCCGCATCTTCGGTCAGTATGATCACCGCCGCATCTATGGCCGCGACTATGCCGATCGTCTGCGCGAGGCGGGCTTCGAGGTCGAGGAGGTCGATTATGTGAAGAGTTTTAGCGGGGAGGAGCAAGAGCGATTTGCACTCCGTCAAGAGATATTGTATATTGTCCGTAAACCCATAAAATAAGGAGGTAGTTATGGATCTTAAGTTAAGATATGAGTCCCTGTGGCGATACTCACAGGAGACATTCTCTCAGACCACATGTGATTTGGTCGAGAAGGCATTGAGTTTTGCCGCAGAGCGTATGGAGGGTTACTTGCGTTACGATGGCTCGCCCATGCTCGATCATGATGTTGCCGTTGCCGAGATTGTGGCACGCGAGATTGGCCTTGGACGTAACTCTACGGTTGCGGCCATCTTGCATGATGTCTTGCGTATAGCCAATGCCGAGCACCCTGAGAGAGTGGAGGCTCTCTCGCGTGAGATTCATAAGGAGTTTGGCGATCAGGTGTTGGGTATCATTGTGGGATTGTGTAAAATCTCCAACATCAAGCTCAAGATCTCCAAGGAGCAGGCCGATAACTTCCGCGATATGATCGTTAGCTACTCTGAAGATCCGCGAGTGATTCTCATCAAGTTGGCCGATAGATTGGAGGTTATGCGTAATCTTAGTATCTTCCCGCCTGAGAAGCGTAAGAAGAAGAGCTGGGAGTCGATGAATCTCTATGCTCAGATTGCTCATAAGTTGGGTTTGTATAATCTCAAGAGTGAGTTGGAGGATTTGGCTCTGAAATATCTTGAGCCTAAGGATTATGAATATATCACACGCCGTTTGGAGGAGACCGAGAGCGAGCGTCAGACCTTCATCGCACGCTTCATAGCTCCTATTCTGGAGAAGGTCGATCAGCAGGGTATAAAGTACCATGTCAAGAGCCGTACCAAGTCCATCTACTCGATCTGGAACAAGATGCGTAAGCAGAATGTCGATTTCGATGGTGTCTATGATATCTTCGCTCTGCGCATCATCATTGATTGTGAGCCTGAGCGCGAGAAGCAATACTGCTGGACCATCTACTCCATCGTCAGCGACTTCTATACCCCCAACCCCAAGCGTATGCGTGATTGGATCACCATCCCCAAGAAGAATGGTTACGAGTCATTGCATACCACTGTCTCGGCAGGCGAAGGCCGCTGGGTAGAGATTCAGATCCGTACCGAGCGTATGGATGCCGTTGCTGAGCGCGGTATCGCAGCCCATTGGCGTTATAAGGGTGTGCAGCAGGGAGGCCAGACCTCGGAGCAGTGGCTCAGCCGTCTGAGGGAGGCTTTGGAGGAGACCACACACTCGCTCACTCAGCGTTTTGATGCAACACCTGCTTCGGGCGAGATATTTGTGTTTACGCCCAACGGCGATATTCGCAAATTGCCCGAAGGTGCTACCGTGTTGGATTTTGCCTTCGATATTCACACCTCACTCGGCTCGACATGTACGGGCGGTAAGGTGAACAACCGTGCTGTGCCTATCCGCGAGGTGTTGCGCAATGGTGATATTGTCGAGGTGATGACTCAGAAGAATCAGACTCCGAAGGCCGATTGGCTTTCGTTCTGCGTCACCTCTAAGGCGCGAGGTCGCATCAAATCTTTCATCCGCGAGGAGCAGCTCAAACACGCCCGCATAGGCCGTGAGGAGTTGGAGCGCAAGCTCAAGAATTGGAAGATTCAACTACCGATAGATGAGGTCGTGGCATATCTGTGTCGCTACTTCAAGGTGCGTACAGGTCGTGAGATGCACTCGATGATTGCCGAGCAGAAGGTCGAGATGTCGCAGATCAAGGATATCCTCCAGAGCTGGATTTCGGGCGAGGCTGATGCCGAGCGTAGAGCTGCCGCTGCCGAGGCTGAGCGTAAGAAGGAGGAGGGCAAGATGCTCAATGCTACCCCTTCGCGAAGCTCCGATGCGTTGGTTATTGATGAGAAGATTAATAATATAGAGTATAAGTTGGCCAAGTGTTGCAACCCTATCAAGGGCGATGATATCTTTGGCTTTGTCACCATCTCTTCGGGTATCACGATCCACCGTTCGGATTGCCCCAATGCGGCGCGTCTGAAGGAGAACTACCCATACCGCGTGATGGAGGCTCGTTGGCGTAGCAATGCCGATGGCTCGTTCCGCGCCACTATCAATATCGTAGCGCAGGATGTGGCGGGCATTGCCAACCATATCACCGAGGTCATCACCAAAGAGCTCAAACTCAATATGCGCACCTTCAACTTCTCTTCGCGAGGCGATGGTACGGCCGTAGGCTCTGTGAGTGTCGAGGTGCCAAGTGCTGCGGTGGTCGATATGCTCATTCACTCTATAATGCGTGTAAAGGGTGTGCAGCGAGCTTATCGAGTCAATAATTAATAAGTAGTCTAACAAGGTGATTTTGTCGTTACGCTTGAACTCGAAATCCTCACATACGTTTGAGTATGCTGCGGTTTCGAGCTCATCGCAAGCCTAAAAATCCCTCTTGTTATACAACTTATATACGCTCAAGAAGGCAATGACGTAAAAATAATTTTGAATTCCCCGCGGGGCATAGACCAAATAAAAAAGAGCTAAAAGATAACCTATGAGAATTTCAGATCTTGTAACCTTCCTTACCGAAGGTATTTTCCGCCTGAGGCCTGAGCAGATTCATAATCCGTTTCTGCGTTGGGCGGCACGTCAATACAAACTGCTCTTCTATACCGTGCAGGGACTCTC
>JAFOZN010000044.1 GCA_017391185.1 Alistipes sp.
ATCCACGACAAGGATTACTATCCTACCAAGTCGCTCACATGTATCCAGCATCCGTTGGATAAGATCTTAGAGCATGGTTTTCAGGCTGGTCATGGTGAGAGTCGTCCTACAAAGCGTATCGAGACAGCTTCGATTATGGCTTGTATCTCGATGGAGACTGTGCAGAACGAGATGCACGGTGGACAGGCTATCCCTGCGTTTGACTTCTATCTGGCACCATACGTGCGCCGTAGCTATATAGAGGAGGTTAAGACCATCGAGAAGTTGACAGGTATCGATCTTAAGCACCTCTATGATGCGCCGATTGAGGATTATATAGCACGTGATTTGGACTTCTTGCAGGGTGATGAGCGATTTAAGCAGCACGCTATCAATCGCACTATCAACCGTGTGCATCAGTCTATGGAGGCCTTTATCCACAACATGAATACAATCCACTCTCGTGGCGGTAATCAGGTGGTATTCTCTTCTATCAACTACGGTACTGATACCTCAGCCGAAGGTCGTTGTATTATCCGCGAGTTGTTGCAGTCAACCTACGAGGGTGTGGGCGGTGGTGCTACGGCAATATTCCCTATCCAGATTTGGAAAAAGAAGCGTGGCGTGAGCTATCTGCCAGAGGATAGGAACTATGACCTCTACCAGCAGGCTTGTAAGGTGGCGGCACGCCGTTTCTTCCCTAATTTTGTGAATCTCGATGCTTCGTTCAATCAGCATGAGAAGTGGAGAGAGGATGATCCTAAGCGTTATCAGTATGAGGTTGCGACAATGGGTTGCCGTACACGAGTCTTTGAGAATCGTTTTGGCGAGAAGACCTCTATCGCACGAGGTAACCTTTCGTTCTCTACGATCAATATTGTGCGTCTTGCTATCGAGTGTATGTCTATCGAGGATAAGAGTCGCCGTATAGAGAGTTTCTTCGCTAAGTTGGATGAGTTGTTGGAGATTACCGCTAAGCAGCTTTGTAATCGATACGAATTCCAGAAGACAGCTCTTGCCAAGCAGTTCCCACTTCTGATGTCATCGTTGTGGATGGGATGCGAGAATCTTAAGCCAAACGATACGGTAGGTCGTGTAATTAATCAGGGTACACTTGGTATCGGCTTTATCGGCCTTGCTGAGGCTTTGATAGCTTTGGTGGGCAAGCATCACGGTGAGTCGGAGGAGGCACAGGCTTTGGGTTTACGTATTGTGACATATATGCGCGACAGAGCCAACGAGTTCTCGGAGCGTTATCAGCATAACTTCTCAGTCTTGGCAACCCCAGCCGAGGGCTTGTCAGGTCGTTTTACACGCATCGATCGCAAGAAGTTTGGTGAGATTGCAGGTGTGACTGATAAGATCTATTACACCAACTCAAATCATGTACCTGTGTATTATAAGTGTTCTCCAAAGCACAAGGCTCAGATCGAGGCTCCATATCACGATCTGACTCGTGGTGGTCATATCTTCTATATCGAGATTGACGGTGATGCTACGCACAACCCTCAGGCGATTATGGATATTGTCGATTTGATGGATAAGCACGATATCGGCTACTGCTCGGTGAATCATAATCGTAACCGTTGTATGCATTGCGGTTATGAGGATGCTCAGCAGGAGTTGACCGTATGCCCTAAGTGTGGTAGTGATAATATCGACAAGTTGCAGCGCATTACAGGCTATCTTGTAGGTACTACCGAGCGTTGGAATAAGGCTAAATTGGCAGAGTTAAATGATAGAATCATCCATAAATAGCATACGCATACTTGATATCAAGTATGGCACTTCGGTTGATGGTATAGGACTTCGCACCTCGCTCTACTCAGCGGGGTGCGAAAACCGTTGTGTAGGGTGTCATAACCCTCAATCGTGGGATGAGAATGGTGGAGAGGCTATAGCGGTAGAGGAGTTGTTTGACCGCATAGTTGATGCCGATATGAATGTCACATTTACCGGTGGAGACCCGATGTTTCATCCTGAGGGTTTCATCCTTTTGGCGCAAATGATCAAGCAACATACCGATAAGACCATCTGGTGTTATACGGGCTATCGCTTTGAGGATCTTTTGGCGCACCCTTTGCGTAGAAAGTTAGTCGAGTTGTGTGATGTTGTGGTCGATGGCCGATATGTTGAGTCAGAGCGAGATCTATCACTACGCTTTAGAGGTAGTCGCAACCAACGTGTCATAGATGTAGCAGCATCGCTAAAGGCTGATTCTGTGGTGACTCTGTTTGAGGATTAGTATCTAAGGGAAGTCGGGGAGTCGGTCGTGTGTACGAGAGTAAGTAGAAATAAAAAAGGGTAAGCTACTTATATCGCACCGCTACAACCTCATACCCTTGCTTGCTTCCACACCTGGGGGATTCTGAAGGAGCTGGTCGTATAAGACTTACCCGAGTGCAAAGGTAGAAAAATTTTCATTAAGGACAAATCCGTAGGGCGAAAAATTAAAATATTTTTAAAACTAAGTCTAATTTTTCACACCTTACATCTGTTTTTATCCTCCATGAGTTGTCAATTTGGCGCATAAATAGTATATTTGCTATAAATAGTTTTATTTGAGATGAAAAAAATACTTCTTCCCATAATTCTCCTTTTGCTTGTGGCTATAGGTGCAGGCATTTGGCTATACGATGCATTTTATGGTAATTGCGTCAAGGAGCGTCATAGCTTGTTTGTCTATGCAAGTTATCCCTATGAGCAAGTGGCTGATTCGGTGGATCAGTATATTGGTAAAAAGTGGGCGTATGACCTCTATGCCAAGCGTCTGGGGTTGAAGGAGTCACTCAAGGCTGGTCATTACGTTTTGGAGAAGGGTATGAGTGTTATCGAGGTGGTGCGTATGTTGAAGCTGGGTTTGCAAACTCCAGTAAATGTTACGATGAACAACGTCAAGACACCTGCCTATCTTGCAGGGAAGCTTTCGCATCAATTGCATGCCGATTCTGTGGAGTTAGTGAAGGTGCTTACAGATAAGGATCTTGCTCAAAAGTTGGGATTCTCTTCGCCACTGACAATGTTCTCTATCTTTATACCCAATACCTATGAATTCTACTGGACTGTGACACCTGAAGATTTTGTAGATCGCATGTATAAGGAGTATAAGCGTTTCTGGACAGGTGAGCGCGATAAGAAGCGTGAGCGTTCGGGACTGAATAGGGTAGAGGTTTCGACTTTGGCCTCTATCGTATATGAGGAGACTCGTAAGGTGGATGAGATGCCACGCGTGGCGGGAGTCTATGTCAATCGCCTAAAGCAGGGTATCCCTCTGCAGGCGGATCCTACCATCAAATATGCTATGCAGGATTTCGGTCTAAGACGTATCTTGTATCGCCATCTCAAATATGAGTCGCCATATAATACCTATCTGCATCGAGGCCTGCCGCCATCGCCTATCTGTATGCCGAGCATCGAGGCTATTGATGCGGTATTGAATTTCGAGAAGCATGACTATATCTTCTTCTGCGCACGACCTACATTTGATGGATATCACAATTTTGCTCGCACACTCAAGGAGCATAATGCCAATGCCAGAGCATATCAGGCGGAGCTGAATAAACGTAAAATCAAGTAGCTATGAAGATCATCCTTCTCGGCCCTGCACATCCCTATCGTGGAGGTCTGGCTTCCATAATGCAGACTATGGCTCGTGAGTATCAGAGCCGAGGGCATGAGGTGAAGCTCTATACCTTTACGGTGCAGTATCCTGAATTGTTATTTCCGGGTAAGAGCCAATTTGTAGATACTCCCGCGCCAGAGGATTTGCATATAGAGCGAGTGATGAATACCGTCAATCCGATAAATTGGGTGCGCTTGGGTTTGCGCCTTAAGCGTGAGAAGCCCGATATGATAGTGATGAAGTATTGGACTCCATTTATGGCTCCATGCTTCGGTACGGTGGCTCGCATAGCGCGCACGAATAGCCTAACGAAGGTCGTATGTCAGGTGGATAATGTTGAGCCTCATGAACACCATATAATAGATAAGCCTTGTAACCACTACTATTTGGGTGCTGTCGATGGTTTTGTCTATATGTCGGAGCAGGTGCATGGCGAATTGAGAGAGTACTCCTCTGCGCCGCAAATTTTCTCTCCGCATCCGATGTTTGAGAATTTTGGTCAAAGGGTGGATAGGTTAGAGGCATGTCGGGCTTTGGGTTTGGATTCCGATGTCGATTATACGCTCTTTTTCGGCCTTGTGAGAGATTATAAGGGGCTTGATATGTTGCTCAAAGCATGGGCGCAGTGGCGACCAGAAGGACGTAAGTTGCTTGTTGCGGGAGAGTTTTATACTGCCAAAGAACCATATTTGGAGCTAATCAAGGAGTTAGGGTTGCAGAATGAAGTAGTGCTGCACGATTGGTTTGTAGCAGATGACGATGTGCGTTATTACTTCTCGGTGGCCGATGGACTTGTCTTGCCATATCGAACGGCTACGCAGAGTGGAGTGACACAGATAGCCTATAACTTCTCTGTGCCGATGTTGGTGACTCGTGTGGGTGGTTTGCCTGAGATTGTCCCAGATGGTCGGGTAGGTGTGGTTTGCGAGCCTGCGGTGGAGTCTATTGCAGAGTCTTTGGCGAGATTCTATGCTCAAGGGGCGTTGCAACACTATGCTGAGAATTTCCCTGAGGAGCGCAAGCGATTCTCATGGGGAGCAATGTGTGATAAATTAGAGGAGGTATATAATAAATCAAAAGAGATTTAACCATCGGGTTAAATCTCTTTTGATTTATATGCTTTAGCCTCTACTTCTTGATATTAGGCTCCTCAAGGTTGTAACCCTCTTTTTTGTCGATACGCTTAAGCATTGTAGCGATTACGACTGATACCACACCAAACAAGGCGAAGATTGACATCGGGATTGTATAGTCATAAGTTGTACCCTCTGCAGTCTCTATGATCGAGTGATTCTGAATCACAGAGCCGATCAATACTGGTACCATCGAAAGACCAATGTTCTGGATGTAGAAGATAATGGCGTAGGCCGATCCCAACTGCTTCATAGGGATAATCTTTGGTACAGATGGCCACATAGCCGATGGCACGAGTGAGAACGCGATACCGAGGATAACCATGATGATGATGGCAAACCACCATGCATTGAGGATTGGCAAGGCGAACAATACGTGTACTACAGTAAGCAATACCGAGCCGATAATCATGAGCGTAGCACCCTTACCCAAGCGGTCGTATAGCGAGCCGAATACTGGAGTGAGTAGGATTGTACCGAATGGCAACATCGCAGGAATCAAACCAGCCAACTCTGGATCTACATTATATTTATAGATCATCAACTTCGTTGCAAACTTCAGGAATGGGAATACGCCCGAATAGAACAATACGCAGAGGATAGCGATAAGCCAGAAGCCTTTGTTGGTGAGGATATACTTCAAATCTCCGAATGAGAAGTTCTCCTCGCTCTGCTGCTCCTCAGCCGCAGCTACCGAAGCATCCAACTTGCGATCCATTACGCAATATACCAGGTATGAAAGGAATCCTACGCACAACAACCCTGCGCCCAACAATACAGGAGCCGATACCTCACCCATAGCATTTGCCATAGGCAGAGAGCAAGCCAAAGCGGCCGCAGTACCGATACGTGCAGTAGCTACCTGCAAACCCATAGCCAAAGCCATCTCATGACCTGTAAACCACTTGGCGATAACCTTTGTGACGGTGATACCTGTAATCTCGGCACCCATACCGAAGATGGCAAATCCCAAAGCCGCCAAAGCCACCTGCATAGGGTAACCAAAGATCTGAGCTGAGCCGAAATCGTTATCCAGAGCATACCACTTGAGCAGAGTACCTGCAAACATCAGGGCTGAGCTCATCACTCCAGTAAAGCGCACACCGCACTTATCCAAGATGATACCTCCGAAGAAGAGCATCAAAAGGAATACGTTGATGTATCCATATGCGCCTGAGAAGAATCCGTACTCATCGCTTGTCCATCCAAGTCCGCCCTCGGCGGGAGTCTTGGTCAAAAGATCCTCCAGCGGAGCCATCACATCGGTGATGAAGTAACCGCACATCATCGTAAATGATACGATCACCAGAGCAGTCCAACGTGCTACCGCTGAGTCATTGAGTCTAAGTAATTTTGTCATAATTTTATTTTAGTTTGTGTTAGTCTTTGTCGTTTGAAGCGTAGGTTTGAGGCTAATCGTTGGTATAGTGTTTGAGAGCTTGATATGCCTCTTCGATACCTAATTCGCCCGCCTTCGAGAGGTCGAGGAATCCCTTGCGATTATCCTTCATATATATCTGTACCAAACCTCTGTTGTAATAGGCCTCGCCAAACGAAGGGTTGAGCTCGATGGCTTTGCTATAGTCATCATAAGCCTCAGGCAACTTGTTAGAGATGGCCTGTAGATTGGCTCTGTTATAATAGCTATATGCGAAGTCGGGATAGAGCTTGATAGCCTTGTTTATATCCTCTATCGCATCATCATAGTTGTATGTACGCGAGCCACTATTTCTTAGACGATTGACAGGGTCGGAATCGATGGTGATTCGCTGGTATGAGTTGTCAATCGAAGAGATAAAGTCAATCATCTCGGCACGTGTCGTAGAGCGATTTATGTAGAGGAATGGATTTGACGGATTCTCCGAAATGGCAAGCGATAGTGTATTTACAGCATTGGTATATTGCTTAATGAGGGTCTGTGAGATACCTCGCTGGAAGTACATAGTCCAATCCAACCTCTCGCTGCGCATACGCTCGGCCAGAGCCTTGTCCAACATCACGAGCGAGTCGGCAGAGATATTACTCTCCTTACAAGAGAGTATGACGAGTGGATTGCCAATTTTGGCGCGGAAGTCCACCTCTCGCTGAGAATGGTAGAGCGCATTGCGAGCCATGAGTGCCGAATCGGGTTGAGTCAGAGTATAGCGGAAGAGTGGAATGAGCTTGATGTTGATGCTCTCCGAATTACCGTTATCTGCTACATTGTCAAAGTCGCTACCCGATAGCTTGGCATCGAACGAAAGCAACTTGTCGAACTTCTGAGTAGTGTCGGCGTAGATAGAATATGTCGAGTCGCTCAGGCGAGATTTATACTCGGCAATCTTCTTCTCGGCTATCTGACGGTCACTTTTTGCACCCTTTGGATCGCCACTCAAATATCGCAGGTAGCTGCGGTTAAGGTAGGCGTTGGCAAAGTCAGGGTAGAGTTTGATAGCTTTGGTGTAATCCTCTATGGCACTCTCCACCTCGCCAATCTGCGAGAGCAACATAGCACGATTGTAATATACCAATACATTCTTAGGCGAATACTTAGCTACATGGTTGTAATCATCCAACGCACGATTGTAGTCACCGATCTGCGAACGCACGATGGCTCGGTTGAAGTATGTGAGCGAATTTGTCGAATCCAACTCGATAACTCTGTCAAAATCGCTCAGGGCCAACATCGGGCGATTGGTGTCGGAATATACCAACGCGCGGTTGAAGAACGAGAGCAGATATGATGAGTCGTGCTTGATGGCGGTATCGAAATCGACCTCAGCCTCCTTGAATCGCTTCTGCTGCATATAGAGTACGCCTCGGCGGTTGTAGCCGTTGGGGTCTTCGCGGTTGGTGCGGATGGCAGTCTCAAACTCCTCGTACGCTTTAGTGGTATCCTTCAGATATAGATAACACATTCCGCGATTAAGATATGCATCCGAAACCTTCTTCTCGTGGCGGATAAACATATCCAAGTCCTTGATGGCCTCCTCAAATTGCTGATTCAATAGGCGAGTCACACCTCGGCTGTAATATGGGCCTGGTAGGTCGGGGCGCAACTCAATGGCTTCATGGAAATCCTTCAAAGCGTCATCGTAGTTACCCAGACGTGAACGTGTGATGGCACGGTAAGTATAGGCGTTGGTGAATACGGGATTCTTCTCGATGGCAATACTGAAGTCGGTGTCGGCTCCCAGCAGGTCATCCATATTGTATTTGGCAATACCGCGCAGAAAATAGGCCTCATAGGCATCTTGGTCGAAACGCAACAACACATTCAAGGTCTGTATGGCATCCTGATAGTTGTTGTTCATCATCGACTTGCGTCCCATGTGGAAAAAATACTCCTTGTTGTATTGTGTGCTTGCGCCCCATGCCAAGACAATCAATACAACGGTCAGTAGATATTTTGCCGCTTTTCTAATCATACGCACCCGAAAAACTTTCGCTCTAAATACAACGCTTGGTCTAAATTTTTATTGTTGGTCATATCCGAAACGGCGCAGCTGACGCTCGTTGTTGCGCCAATCCTCCTGCACCTTGACAAAGAGCTGGAGAAACACCTTCTTACCCAGGAATTGCTCCATATCCTCTCTCGCCTTCTGTCCCACACGCTTCAGACGTTCACCCTTGTGGCCAATGATGATTCCCTTCTGAGAGTTGCGGGCAACATATATAGTGGCAGAGATGCGGTCGATGGTAGGCTCCTCTTTGTAGGTGTCGATCTCGATCTCGCAACAATATGGGATCTCCTTCTCGTAGGAAAGAAGTATCTTCTCGCGGATAATCTCCGAAGCGAAGAAACGTAAGGTTTTGTCGGTCAATGTGTCCTTTGGATAGAATGGCTCACCCTCAGGCAGACGCTCAAGGATGGCATCCAAGACTCCCTTCATGCCGAACTTCTCGCGTGCCGATACGGGGATTATGAGCGAATCGGGCATTCTCTGCTGCCACTCCTCGACCAAAGCCTCCAACTTTTCGGGTGTGGTGAGGTCGATCTTGTTGATCACCACTATAGCGGGGATTCCGCTATGGTTGATGCGCTCGATAATCTTCTCCGAACGATCGCTCTGCTCTACGGTGTCGGTCACATAGAGGATCACATCTGCATCATCCACCGCGCCATGAACGAAGTTCATCATCGACTCCTGTAATTTGTATGCAGGCTTCAAGATTCCTGGGGTGTCAGAATATACGATCTGGAAATCATCGCCATTGACGATACCCATGATGCGGTGACGTGTGGTCTGAGCCTTAGAGGTGATAATCGACAATCGCTCGCCGACCAAAGCATTCATCAGCGTAGATTTACCCACATTAGGGTTGCCAATGATATTTACAAAACCTGATTTGTGCATTATTTTAGTCTAAAAGTATTTATTAACCGACAAATATAGCCATAAAAAAATACCCATACAAATGTATGGGTAAAAAGTGTTAATAATCTTGGATTATTAATGGTTATTTACGTCCTCCACCAAAGACTATGCCCAGCGAGACGATAGGGTAGATGGATGAGAAATTATATGTGTTGAGGTTAAGTGTCAGGCGCACGTGTTGAAATAGCTCCACACCCGCGCGTGGCACAAATTTCAATTGAGTAGAAGTGCCTGTTGGACCATCCACGTAATCTGACTCATCGTATGCGCCCAAACCCAAACCTGCACCTGCGAAAAAGAGGAAGTTTTTGTTGGGTCTTGCAAAGTTGTAATCCGAAACTATTACGGAATTATATCCTACATTACTTATGCTCGCTCGCACGCCTACGTCCCAATAGGCGTTGATATTATTGCGTACCTCCAAAGCCATCTCCAAACCTCGTCCCATTCCGAAACTCGGCTCTACCTCGATTCGCCTTACGTTGTAATCCTCTATTTGGGCGAAAATGTTAGTTGCCGAAAAGAGAAGGGCGCTAAGGATTATAAACTTTTTCATAGTGATCTATCTTATTTCTTGGTTTACACATCTATAAAACGCAACAAAAGGGAAAGTATTGTGTTCGATTAGTCCAATTTGCACCTAATGCTACATATGGGCCAATAAAATACATGCAAATTACCCCCCCCCTCAATTTGTGAACAAATGGGACAAAAAAATCTGCCAAACTGTGAAATTCGGCAGATTTTAGTTTAATGCATTATTTTTTATCGGCGGAAACCGCGTGGCATACGTGGCATCTTCATGTTGCCGCCCGCTACCATCTTCATCATCTTGCGGGTCTCCTCAAACTGCTTCATCAAGCGGTTTACATCGGCGATAGTAGTACCCGAACCCTTGGCAATACGCTCGCGGCGTTTAGCGTTGATAATCTCAGGCTTCTCGCGCTCGGCTGGTGTCATAGAGCCGATGATAGCCTCGATCTGCTTGAAGGCATCATCTGGAATATCTACATTACGCAAAGCCTTACCCAAACCAGGGATCATCGAGGCGATATCCTTCAGATTACCCATCTTCTTGACCTGATTGATCTGCTCGATGAAGTCGTTGAAGTTAAACTGATTCTTCACGATCTTCTTCTTCAGACGGCGTGCAGCCTCCTCATCATACTGCTCCTGAGCACGCTCCACGAGTGAAACCACATCACCCATGCCCAAGATACGGTCGGCCATACGCTCTGGGTGGAATACCTGCAGGGCATCCATCTTCTCGCCACTTGAGATAAACTTCAGAGGTTTGTTCACTACCGAGCGGATAGAGATAGCAGCACCACCACGAGTATCACCATCCAACTTGGTGAGTACCACACCATCAAAATCCAGACGGTCGTTGAACTCCTTGGCGGTATTTACTGCATCCTGACCAGTCATCGAATCCACCACGAAGAGTGTCTCACTTGGATTTACAGCAGCCTTGATAGCCGTAATCTCCTGCATCATGGCCTCATCTACAGCCAAACGACCTGCGGTATCGACAATCACTACGTTGTATGACTTCTGACGAGCGTATGAGATGGCGTTCTGAGCAATCTCTACAGGATTCTGATTACCCTCCTCGGTATATACCTCTACGCCGATCTGCTCACCCAATACCTTGAGCTGGTCGATAGCGGCAGGGCGATATACGTCACCCGCAACGAGCAATACCTGACGGCCCTTCTTAGACTTGAGCAACGATGCGAGTTTACCAGAGAAGGTGGTCTTACCCGAACCCTGCAAACCTGCGATAAGCACTACGGCAGGTGAGCCCTCCAATTTGATATCTGTCGCTGTACCACCCATGAGCTGAGCTAACTCATCGCGCACAATCTTGGTCATCATCTGGCCAGGCTTCACTGCAGTCAATACATCCTGTCCCAAAGCCTTCTGCTTAACCTCATCGGTAAAGTTCTTGGCAACCTTGTAATTAACATCGGCATCGATAAGCGCGCGGCGAATCTCTTTCAGGGTCTCAGCTACGTTGATCTCGGTAATACGACCCTCACCCTTGAGGATTTTAAACGATCGTTCTAATTTGTCGGTTAGATTTTCAAACATCTTTTATCTAAATTTACTTATATTCAATAGTGAAAAATCATGCAAAGATAGTAAATCTTTGTAAATTGTAGAGTTTATGTGCTGAAATAATGACTAAATAATCTATTAACTATCAAAAATGTGAGCTTGCGCATAGTGAATTTTATGTAACTTTGCCTCAAAAATCTTGTGTTATGTATTTTACAGGAATTATAATCGGCGTAGCAACATTTCTTATTATCGGAATGTTTCATCCTTTGGTAATCAAAGGTGAGTATTATTTTGGAGTGAAGTGCTGGTGGGTTTTTGCCCTGATGGGAGTTGCAACTATTGTGGCATCGCTCATGGTTGAGGATGTGTTGTGGTCAACACTTTTGGCAGTGTGGGGAGCATCTTCGCTTTGGTCAATAGGAGAACTTTTCGAGCAACGCAAGCGTGTCGAAAAGGGGTGGTTTCCCCGTAGAGAGAAAAATAAATAAATACTCTATTCTACAACTTAGGATTGTTTATATGTCTTGAGCTATCTCTCGCGGTCTTTTTCTCGAAGTTGCGTGCGATAGCCTCCTCTAAGTCTATGCCCATCTGATTGGCCAGACATACTACCACCCAAATTATATCTGCCATCTCATCCGCAGGATCGCTCTTTTCGCCCTCTTTGAATGATTGATCGCCGTAGCGGCGAGCCATGATGCGGGCGAGTTCTCCAACCTCCTCGCTTAGGATAGCCATATTGGTTAGTTCGCTGAAGTATCTCACGCCATACTTTTTGATCCAAGCGTCAACCTCTGACTGCAAAGTTTTTATCTCCATTTGAGCTGATTTTTAGTCTTATTTTCTTCTCAAAAATAGGAAAATATTTTCAAACCTGCCCTTTTTTCGTATCTTTGTAAATAGGAAAATGTTTCAAACTGAAAATATAAACTATAACTCAATGAAGCTATGAATAAATTTTTATCCACACTCTCATTGTCGGCTCTTGCTCTTATCTCGGTTTCGTGCAATGGCTCAGATGGCGATGTGGCGAAGGTTGAAGAGTCACTTCGCTCTGTGCCCTTCAATGAGGTGACGCTCAATGATGATTTTTGGTTGCCGCGTCTGAAGATTCAAAAACAGACGCTTGTGCCGTTTTCGTTGGAAAAGACCGCCTATGCGGTAGAGAATCTGCGCAAGGTGGGGGCATATCTGAGGGGCGAGAAGGTTGATAGTCCTATCGAGGGGCCGATATATGTCGCTTCGGATCTCTTCAAGGTGATGGAGGGCGCGGCATATCTTCTTACGTTGGAGAAGGATGAGGAGCTGGAGAAACAGCTCGATGAGATTATAGATGTCATAGCTGCAGCTCAAGAGGAGGATGGTTATCTCTATGAGCATCATATCATGCCACCACATCTGCGTAATCAAGGTAATAATGGTGGTGCAGGTCCAGAGCGTTATTCGTGGGTGATACATAGCCATGAGCTCTACAATATGGGACATATGTACGAGGGTGCGATAGCTTATTGGCGTGCAACGGGTAAACGTAAGTGGTTGGATGTTGCTGAGAAGAGTGCCATGCATTTCAATAGAGTCTTTTTTGAGGGTGGCGATCCTAAGTATAACGGTGGTAAGCCTATTATGCAAGCTCCGGGGCATGAGGAGCTGGAGTTAGCTTTGGTGAAGATGTATCAGGCTACGGGTAAGAAACTATATTTGGATATGGCCAAGAAGTTCTTGGATATCCGAGGCGTGACATATTTCCCAGGAGGCGAGAGTGGTGTGATGACTAACACTTATACCCAGCAACATCAACCCGTGCGAGATCAACGTGAGGCGGTGGGTCATGCTGTACGTGCAGCGTATCTATATTCGGGCATGGCCGATGTGATGGCTCAGACCGGAGATCAGACTTTGAAACCTGCTTTGGAATCTGTATGGCACGATATCGTAGATCGCAAGATGCACATTACGGGTGGTCTGGGAGCTGTGGCAGGTATCGAGGGTTTTGGTCCTGCATACGCTTTGCCTAATAAGGATACCTACGATGAGACTTGCGCTGCGGTGGGTAATGTATTTTTCAACTATCGTATGTTCTTGGCTTCATCTGAGGCTAAATATGTCGATGTGGCTGAGGTTGCTCTCTATAACAATGTCTTGGCAGGTGTAAATCTTGAGGGTAATAAATTCTTCTATGTCAATCCTTTGCAGGCAGATGGCCGCAAGACCTTCAACCATGGTCAAGCTGGTCGCTCGCCATGGTTCTGGTGTGCTTGTTGCCCCTCGAATCTGGCACGTTTGATTCCTCAGATTTCGGGTATGATATATTCGCACACCGATGATGATATCTTCTGCGGATTCTATGCTGGCAGCTCTGTTGATGTGGCTTTGGCCGAAGGAAAAGTGCGTCTTGAGCAGCGTACCCAATATCCATTTGAGGGGCGTATCGAGTTGGATGTTATGCCCGAAAACGATGGCGAAGAGTTTACCCTTTGGTTGCGTATTCCTACTTGGTGCACAGATCGCTTTGTGGCAGGAGAACTCTATTCTTATGCCGATGGGGAGTCTGGTAAGAGTCCCAAAGCTAAGGTCAATGGCATGAGAGTCCGTGCTGAGGTTGTGGATGGATATTTGCCTGTGAAGCGTAGCTGGAAACGAGGAGATAAGGTAGTCTTGGAGTTGCCAATGCCTGTTCGTTACTCCGTGGCAGATGCAAGGGTGGAGGCTGATCGTGGAAGACTTTGTGTGACACGAGGTCCTTTGGTATATTGTGCCGAGGGTGTGGACAATTCACACAATCCGATCCACTATTTTATCAGCGATTTTGGTCATCAGGGAGAGTTTGAATATGCTCAAGATGGTGTGCTGAAGGGTATTCCATCCATTACTATCCCTGCTCAGGCTGTAGAGGCAGAGTCATCGGTTGATGCTTCGTTGAAACTTATTCCTTACTATGCTTGGAATAATCGTGGTGATAATGGTACTATGAATGTTTGGTTTGCAGACAATGCCGATACGGCACGTGAGGGGGCTGCGCTTACGGTGGGAAATATCGCTGATGTAAGAGCTACTGCTACATATAGCGGAGATATTGAGTACGCTGTGGCAGATGGTCGAGAGCCTAAAGATTCCTTTGATACCTCTATCCCTCGTTGGACAAGTTGGCCTAAGCTGGGTGAGGAGCAAGTAGTGGAACTCAAACTCAGGAAGAGTCAGAAAGTGGAGAGCATTTCGGTATATTGGTATGATGATAAGGGCGGTGTGCAACTCCCTGTGGAGTGGTCGGCTCAGTATCTAAGTGGTGGTGAGTGGCATGAGTTTACGCCTTATATTACCGACTCTTTTGGTGTGGAGAAGGATAAATATAACGTGGTTCATCCCGCCGAGTCGATTAAGGCCGATGCCTTGCGCCTCAAAATCAAGGCTAAGTCAGATGCCGCAGTAGGTATTTTGGAGGCAAAGATTGAGTAATGTAGAACTAAAAAGGATAGAAAAATGTTGACATCAGGACTTTATTATGAGAGTATGACCGTAGCCTCGACAACCAATTCAGCTGTCGCTATGGGTTCGGGTGATATGGATGTTTTTGCTACACCTTCGATGGTGGCTTTGATGGAGAATGCTGCGATGAAGTGCGTAGCAGACAAGTTGCCCGAAGGCTCGGCTACCGTGGGCGTGGAGATCTCTACCTCACATATCAAGGCCTCTAAGTTGGGCGCAGTTATTACCGCTTCGGCAACACTTGTTGAGGTGGATGGTCGCCGTTTGACATTCGAGGTTAAGGCATGGGATGCTGATGGTGATATCGGTAAGGGAAAGCATGTGCGATTTATTGTTGACAGGGAGAAGTTTTTGAGTCGATTGTAAAATTTCGGGTATTATGAAGCGAATCTTTGGTTTGTTGCTACTGTTGTTGGCAACCTCTTCGTTATATGCTCAGACCGCATGGTACGATCCTCAGCAGGCTGGTTTTGATGTAATGCAGAATCAGGCCTTTGTCGATCAGATAAAGGGTTATTCGCGTCTGCCTGAGAGTGCCAAGGGCGTGGTGCGTGATGCGGTGTGGAATCTTTCGCGTCATTCGGCTGGTGTGGCTATCTTTTTCCGTACAGACTCTCCCGATATTGAGATTAAATATACCACCACGAGCCGCTCCTACGCTATGCCACACATGCCATCTACTGGTGTGTCGGGTATAGATCTATATCGAGTGGATAATCGTGGCGAGTGGTGTTATCTGGCGGGAGGATATTCGTTTGGCGATCAGATAACGTATAAGTATAATGATCTGCCAAAGGCTTCTGCCGATCAGGAGTTTGAATACAGATTGTACCTGCCTTTGTATAATGGTGTCAAGAGTCTGCAAATTGGAGTCAACGAGGGCTGCGAGTTTGAGTTTGTGCCAACCTCTACTCAGAAACCTATCGTTCTTTATGGTACATCCATCGCTCAGGGAGGTTGTTGCTCTCGTCCAGCTATGGCATGGGGCACTATCGTTCATCGTGAGTTGGATTACCCTTTGGTAAATCTCGGCTTTTCGGGTAATGGACATATGGAACCAGAGGTGTTGGATTATATTGCTAAGATTGATGCCTCGCTCTATATCTTGGATTGTCTGCCCAATGTGGCAAATCGTTCGTTGGATGAGATATACCAACTTTTAATCTCGGCTGTCGAGCAGATTCGTCAAAAGAGTCAAGCTCCAATCTTGTTGGTGGATCATGTCGGGTTCGGTGATGAAAAGACCGATAGAGTCAATCGAGAGAAGGTGCAGACTGCCAATGCGGCTAATCTCAAGGCTTATGAAACTCTTCGTAAGCAGGGTGATAAGAGTGTATATTACCTCTCACGCCAAGAACTTGGCTTGGATATGGACTCTACGGTTGATGGTATTCACTTGACCGATTGGGGCATGTTGCAACAGGCTGAGGCGGTATTGCGCAAGGTGGGTAAAATTTTGCGTCTTCGCACTCGATAAAAGGTCGAAATAATAGAAGATTATGCAAAAGTTTTGCAGATAAATTGGGGTAAATTTTGCTGATTCAAAATTTTGCATTACTTTTGTGCCGCTTACGAGCAACGATTGAGCTATGGTGTAACGGTAACACAGCAGATTTTGGTTCTGTTATTCTGAGTTCGAATCTCGGTAGCTCAACCAAAGAGGAGGTCAGTGATGATCTCCTTTTTTTTTGTTGCGCTGAGAAGGCTTTTTGTTGGGTTGCATAGAAAAGTAGAGATTGCCTGCAAAATCAGCGTGAAGTCACATCATTTCACCAAAGCCGTTCGGCTAAGTAATGGAATCTATATCGTCTAATGATTTTATATTGCCCATTATACTATAAAGTGTAAGAAAAGATATAACTTTGTAGAGCGATGATGATTAATTTTAGGAGTTATGATTTTTAGGCGTGCAGAAACAAGAGAGATTGACACTATCGCTGAGATAATTGCTTCGGCCAGCTCTCGTCTTGGTGCTGCGGGCGTAGATCAGTGGCAGAGGGGATATCCCAATCGTGGTAGTGTGGAGCGAGATGTCGAAGCGAAGGTTGGTCGTGTTCTTACACTCGATAGTGGTGAGATTGTGGCTTACGGAGCATTGATATATACGGGCGAGCCTGCATATAACGATCTTACAGGAGGCGAGTGGCTCAGTAAGGGCGAGTACGCAGTTATCCATCGCCTGTGTGTGGCGAGTGGGCATATAGGGCAGGGTTATAGTCGCTGCTTTATGCTCCATGTTCAGGCTGAGGCTTCTGAGAATGTGGCTTCGATGCGTATTGATACCCACCCTGAAAATAAAATTATGCAAAGTCTGATCTCCTCGCTTGGATATACCTATTGTGGCGATGTGGTTATAGAGAGTCGCCGCTTGGCTTATGAAAAGTGGTTGAACGAGTAGCTCTAAATATAGTTTAAAAATACGATATACTCTCCATCGGCTGAGATGGTAAACTCCTCACCGAGAGAGTTATTTAGCGTACCCTGCCACCATGAAGTAAAGGTGTAGATAGGGTACTCCAATCCGCTGGAAGATAGGTTTTTGGCCGTGAAGTTGAAGATGGATATTTGTTGTCCCTTCTGGCTCTTAAAAGGCCTCGTTCCTGAGCATGGGATGAATACTCCATAGTCGGTGTAACTCTTCACCCTTGCGCCCATCCTCATATACTCTATAAGTAGGCTGATATTGCCTATCGTATGATCCTCTCTCTTGCCCGTAGCTCCTACTATGGAGATAGAGTCATAGCCTCTTTCGAGTAGATATTTTACCGCTTTGGTCTGGTCGTTGGTCTCTTGATCGGGAATGTAGTGTATCCTATCGGCATATTTCATACGATTCTCCTCACTTAGTGAATCTCCATCACCCACAATAACATCGGGCATGAAACCATTGGCAATATATTGGTCAGCACCACC
>JAFOZN010000045.1 GCA_017391185.1 Alistipes sp.
AGGATCGATAATTGCCAACCTCAAAGGCGAGAATGATGAGATTCACCCCATAATTATTCGAGGTCAGGGACATACTGCCATCTCTAATGTAGAGGCTTTTTCGGGTGGTAACGGGGCGGTTACTGCTGTTGGTCATTCGCACGATTTTATGTTGATAGAGGGCGATAAACGACTCACCGTTAGTCTTTATGGTTGCCGTATGCGCAATTATGTGTGGGATGAGCCTCTTACCATACGTAATCCGCAAGCCATAGTGCAAGCTGTGGCATGTGTGGATAAGAATCAAGAACTATATAATATTGTTGTAACACCTAATAATAATCTAAAATAATGAGAAAAACTATTTTATCATTGCTCGCACTACTCTGCTTTAGCGGAGTCGAGGCTCAGAGTCAGACTCAAAGCCGAAAAATTCAGGATATCAATATCCGCGATCCGTTTATCCTGCCCGTTGAGAAGGATGGCGTTTACTATATGTACGCTTCGTCATCTACTCAGCACGATGGTAAGTATTATGGTGGTATGGTAGCGTGGAAGAGTCGCGATCTGGAGAATTGGGAGGGCCCTATCCGCGTGTTTGATGTCCCACATGATAATTGGATTACGGGAGGAGTGTGGGCTCCTGAGGTACATAAGTATAAGGGCAAGTATTATCTTTTTGCTACCATGAATACCGATATAACATGGAAGGGTGGCAATTGTAATGGTGCCAAATATACTCTGCGAGGAACTCAAATCTTCTGGTCGAAGAGTCCCGAAGGACCATTCGTAGCATTTGAGGATAAGATGCCAGCAACACCTATCGACCATATGTGTTTGGATGGCACTTTATGGGTTGAGGATTCTCGCCCTTATATGATCTATTGCCACGAGTGGGTGGAGTTGTTGGATGGCGAAATGAAGCTGGTGGAACTTAAGAAGGATCTCTCGGCTACCGTAGGTGAGCATAAAAGACTATTTTGCGCATCGGCAGCACCATGGGGTGTAGGATCGTACAACACAGAGCAGAAAAATTTTGTGACCGATGGTTGTTTCCTATATCGTACCAAGACAGGCAAGTTGTTGATGATATGGTCGAGCTTCGGTAAGGATGGTTATGCGGTAGGTATCGCAGAATCTACTACAGGCAAGGTTATCGGCCCTTGGCGACAGCAGGCGAAGCCTCTCTACGAGAAGCATGGCGGTCATGGTATGATTTTCCGCGACTTTGAGGGGCGTTTGTGTTTGGTGTTGCATGCGCCAAATTCGCCAAGTGGCAAGGAGCGAGCGCATATCTTTGAGATAGAGGATGTGGGTGAGACTCTCAGACTCAAAGGCGAGATTACAAAGTATTAAAAAAGTAAAAAGCAGGCACAATGCCTGCTTTTTACTTCTCTATCAGGAATAGATACTCCTTGTACTTGCCATCATCATTTAACCACTCGTTGGTCCATGTCATGTTGCCCATCACGTTGCGCTTGTAGTCAATCTCTACGGTGCGCAATAACTTTCCGTGCGAGTGGATTATCTCGCTCAGCTCCGCTTTGGTGGCACGCCCACCAGAACTATACGATAACAAGATATAGTGTGCGTTAGCCTCGGCGATAAGCCTGTCGATAGCCTTCATTGCGATGAATGATCCCTCCTCGTTGCGTCTGAACTCCTCAAATACAGAAGCAGAGATAGTATCTTTGCTATCCTCTCGGCGATTGGCACGCCCGAAGAGTTGCGGCTTGTCGTTAAGAATAACACTCTTCCAGATATGATAATATGAGGCGTAGCGCACTCTGCTCGGTGGCATCTTCTCGTTGTTGGAGCCGTAAGGAGGGTCGAGATATACCAAGTCGTGGTAATCCTTTACGGCCTCGAAAATATCTCTCTTGCTCACTCGGCATGGTTGAGTAGGCCTGATGCGGCGGGGTAGTGTGAGTTGCATGGTGTTGTAAGAGCGCGGTGACCATTTCGAGAGATATGCAACATAATGCCCCAAAGTATTATCTACCGAGTC
>JAFOZN010000001.1 GCA_017391185.1 Alistipes sp.
CTGCAGTCTTGTAGAACAAGCCCATGTAGAGAAGTACCAAAGCAAATGCCAAAAGGAATGAAAGCATACCAGCATTGATAGACTCCTGACCAAGTGATGGACCTACTACTGTATCCTGAATGATACGAGCTGGAGCAGGAACCTTACCTGACTTAAGTACGTTAGCCAAGTCCTGAGCCTCCTGAATAGTGAAGTTACCTGTGATAACTGAGCTACCACCCTCGATCTTATTCTGTACGTTTGGAGCTGAGTATACAAAACCATCCAAAACGATTGCAATTGGCTTACCTACGTTCTGACCTGTAAGCTGAGCCCACTGTGAAGCACCATCTGAAGTCATTGTAAGATTAACCTCTGCTGCAGAACCTTTCTGAGAGTAGTTCTCCTGAGCTGTAGCAACAGCCGAGCCATCCATAGAAGGCTTACCATCGATAGAACGAAGTGCATAGAGCATGTAGCGACCGCCAGCATACTCCTCACCCTTAACGCCCCACTTAAGCTCCAAATCAGCTGGCATAAGGTTCTCAACCTCAGGACGAGCCAAATACTCGTTGATCGCTACACGATCAGCCGAAGTAGCAGCACCTACGATACAACCACCTGCATACGAAGGATCCAAAAGTGCGAAGAGTGGATTCTGCTCACGTGAGAAACGTGAAGCAACCTCCTCAGAATCAGCCTCCGAATTCTCATTAACCTCAGCAGCCAAGCCCTCAGCCTTCTGCTCACCCTCAGTAGCCTGCTCTGTAGCCTCAGCTGGCTGTGCGCCCTTCAAGAGCTGATCAGCCTCTGCCAAGATTGGCAATACCTCCTGTGCGTTGTATGCTACCCAGAACTCCAACGATGCAGAACCCTGCAAAAGCTTACGTACACGCTCTGGCTCCTTAACACCTGGCAACTCAACCATGATACGGTTAGAGTTTGGCAAACGCTGGATATTAGGCTGTGTTACACCAAAGTGGTCGATACGGCTACGCAAGATGTTGAACGATGCAGCGATAGCAGCATCTGTCTCATTGCGAAGAACCTTAACTACCTCCTCGTTAGAGCTGTTAGGAGTGATGTCCTTACGATCTGGGCTAACGAAGATAGCAGCCAAAGAGCCACCATTTGAAGTCTTCTCATAAGCCTTAGCAAACTCACCGATGTAGTCGTTTGTACCAGCCTTCAAAGCCTCATTTGCCTGAGCCAAAGCCTCTACGAAAGCAGGATCCTCCTGACTCTCACCAGCCAAAGACTTAACCAAGTCCTGAACCTCGATCTCGAGCATTACGTTCATACCACCCTTCAGGTCAAGACCAAGGTTAACCTCCTTCTCCTTACACTCCTTGTAAGTGAATTTCTTCAAACCCAAGAGGTTGTACACTGGCTCATTCTGGATCGAATCCAAATAATAAGCCTCCTTGGCAGCCTGCTCTGACTCATCAAACGCAGCTGCATACTCAACAGCCGCTTTCTCTACGTTTCGTGTAATGAACGAGAACGAGAGCTGATAAATACATCCAATCACTAATAGGATTGCGAATAATTTAACTGCGCCTTTACCTTGCATTTTTCTTTAATTTTTTTGTTTGTATTTAATTGTTTGTTGTTTAATATCCTTAAGCCTGAAAATCAGGCTCGCATAATATTTGGCAAAGATAAGAAAAAAAGTCTGAAAATCTAAACCTCGCGGCCGATTTTCAGACTTTTACTTAAATATTTTAGCAATTAATCTACTTCAGAGTCAATGTTACTACTGATTTTGCAGGCAAAACCACCTCGATTTGACCTTTTGAAGACTTAAAAGCATCGAACTTTTGAATCTTCACATTTTCTGGCTGCTCGAATGTATTGTGAGCATTCATCTCCTTTGCGCCAAGAATCTCACCACTCACCTCATACTTTGTCTCATCATCGAGTGCAACCACTACCTTACACTCCTTCTCCAAATCTACATTCACCAACGAGAGAGTCACCACCCCATCCTTGCGCGATGCAGTAGCTGAGAAGAGCTCCACCTCACGGCGATTCACATCGCGGATACTCTCCGACTCGTAGTACATAGGCACAAATGTAGCATCCTGATGAGGAACATACATCTTGAAGAGGTGATACGTAGGCGTGAGAATCATCTCATCATCGCGTGTGAGGATCATCGACTGCAAGACGTTGATCATCTGAGCGATATTGGCCATCTTTAGGCGGTAAGTATATTTATGGAAAATGTTGAGCGAAACGGCTGCCACCATAGCATCGCGCAAAGTATTCTGCTGATACAAATGACCACGCACTGTACCAGGCTCCTCGTCCCACCAAGTACCCCACTCATCCAAAATCATATCAATCTGACGGCGAGGATCATACTCATCCATGATATCGCAATGGCGCTTGATGACGCTATCAATCTCGGCACATTTTCCGATTACGGCATACCAATCGTTGGGGTTAAACTGGGTAGCAGAACCCTTTCTATCCCAATTCATTACGCTATAATAGTGTAACGAAAGACCGTGCATCTGACGTCCGACCTGACTCATCAAAACATCAGTCCACTTGTAGTCATAATCGCTCGCACCACATGCAATTTTATAGAGCTGGTTGCCACTATAATTCTTACAGAATGTAGCATAGCGGCGATAGACATCAGAATAGTACTCTGGACGCATATTTCCTCCACAGCCCCAATTTTCGTTACCTACTCCGAAATACTTCACCTTCCAAGGCTTGTTTCGGCCATTCTCACGGCGCAGATTTGCCATCGGGCTGTCGGCATCCGAGGTCATATACTCAACCCATTTGGCCATCTCCTCCACCGAGCCACTACCTACGTTACCATTTACATAAGGCTCGCAACCCAGCAACTCGCAGAAATTCAAGAACTCATGAGTACCGAAACTATTATCCTCTACAGTACCGCCCCAATTGGTATTAACCATCTTTGGACGCTTCTCATATGGGCCAATACCATCCATCCAATGATACTCATCGGCAAAACATCCTCCTGGCCAGCGCAACACAGGCACCTTCAACGCCTTCAACGCCTCCAATACATCTACACGATAGCCCTTCTGATTGGGAATAGGCGAGTTCTCGCCCACCCAGATACCGCCGTAGATACAACGTCCTAAGTGCTCGGCAAATTGGCCATAAATCTCTTTAGGGATAACCTGCTTCTCAGAACTCTGGTTATGCAACGTAAGGCGCACCTCTCGCTGAGAAGGCGCATCACCCTTTTTATTCTGCGCCGAGGCGCTCCACACTCCCGAAAAAGCCAAAACAGCAACTATAGAAGCCACCGAAAGTAAAAGTTTTTTCATATCTGAATCAATTATTAGTTATTAGCTTGGTTATGATATACAAATATAATTGTTTTCGGGCAATATACAAAAAAAGATCACCCACCTTAGGTGAGCGATCTATCGCATATATACGTTAACTATATTACTATGAAATTACTCTTTACTCTCTAATTGCTGAAGATGTTTAGTTAAATTTACCTTGAAATCTACCAGCGCTCCTTTCAGATCAATATCCTGCTCTTTCATCATCGTCTCCAAGGCCCTATTTGTCTCTATAAGTTCTTTTTCAAGCAAATCGTAATAAACCTCAGGTATACCGCAATTCTTAAAATGCTTCTTATCCAAAGTCAACACAAATTGATTATTTTCAACTGCTACCCCCTCTCCAATAACTTTAAGCACAGTATTTTTGAGTTTCAACTCTTCTGGCGTAGCTTGATCATCGGGAATTACCATCACTGTCTCCTTCCAAGATTTTGGAGTTTGATCATTAGTAGAATTTGTGTTTACGTCACATGCGTACAACACAACCAAGATAAGTAAAAAGATTAAATTTTTCATAGTCGTAATAGTTTAGTGGTTACGTTTACAATATACAAAACGTTTTGCATATATGCAAAAAAAATCCCACCGAATATTTTTCGATGGGAATTTATCTAATTTACTAAAATTCGATTACTTAACCTCCTCGAACTCTACATCCTCAGGCTGCTGCTGAGCACCACCCTGCTGACCTGCACCTGGGTTCTGCTGCGCGCCACCCTGTGCCTGCTGCTGAGCCTGCTGAGCTGCGTAGAGATCCTGAGATGCAGCCTGCCATGCTGCGTTAAGCTCATTGATAGCTGTGTCGATAGCTGCAACATCCTGATTCTTGTGAGCCTCCTTGAGCTTAGCGAGGGCACCCTCGATAGCTGACTTCTTATCAGCTGGGATCTTATCGCCATACTCCTTGAGCTGCTTCTCGGTAGCGAAGATGTTTGAATCGGCAGCGTTGATCTTGTCGATGCGCTCCTTCTCTGCCTTATCCTTCTCCTCGTTAGCCTTAGCCTCGTCACGCATGCGCTGGATCTCGGCATCGGTCAAACCGCTTGAAGCCTCGATGCGGATCTTCTGCTCCTTGCCTGTACCCTTATCCTTAGCCGATACGTTCAAGATACCGTTAGCATCGATATCGAATGTAACCTCGATCTGTGGTACACCACGTGGAGCTGCTGGGATGCCATCCAAGTGGAAGCGACCGATAGACTTGTTATCGCGTGCCATTGGACGCTCACCCTGACATACGTTGATCTCTACCGATGGCTGATTGTCGGCTGCTGTAGAGAATACCTCGCTCTTGCGTGTAGGGATAGTTGTGTTAGCCTCGATGAGCTTAGTGAACACACCACCCAAAGTCTCGATACCGAGTGAAAGTGGAGTTACATCCAACAAAAGCACATCCTTAACCTCACCTGTCAATACACCACCCTGGATAGCAGCACCGATAGCTACAACCTCATCTGGGTTTACTGACTTGTTAGGAGTCTTACCGAAGAACTTCTCCACGATCTGCTGGATAGCTGGGATACGTGTAGAACCACCTACCAAGATAACCTCATCGATATCGCTTGCTGAAAGACCAGCATCACGCAAAGCTGTCTTACATGGCTCGATAGTCTTCTGTACCAAGTGGTCGCACAACTGCTCAAACTTAGCACGAGTGAGTGACATCACCAAGTGCTGTGGGATGCCGTTTACTGGCATAATGTATGGCAAGTTAATCTCTGTTGTAGTTGTTGAAGAGAGCTCAATCTTAGCCTTC
>JAFOZN010000046.1 GCA_017391185.1 Alistipes sp.
ATTGATTAGCGTATTTGACAAACCATTACCTGGCTTAATTGCGCCAGTACTTGTGGTATATCCCATATGGAATTTAATTGGAGTATTAAGGCTTCCTCCTGATGTGAAAAAGTATGTATAAGCACTGTTGTAGTCAAACCAAATTCTTATCTTAGCTGTAGACTTAATTCCTTTAAGAGCTGGGGTATCAATACGGCCCTTATAAAGACCAGTTGCGGTAAGACCTGATTCATATCGACACATAATTCGTATAGACTTACCAGCAGAGCCTCCAACACGACCACCCGACCAGCCTGCAAGCGATGGCTCAAGTCCATCAAGCATTTGGGCATTATTATATGTGCTACTTATGTTGGCATTATCATGATTGTCCGTAAAATTACCAATACCACTGAAATCCTCAAAGAATAGATAAGGCACAGTGAGCTTCACCTCATTGTATCCAGAACCTGTTACTGCAGGCATAGTGAATGAATCTGTCACAATAGCATGCTCTGACTCATACTCCACAGTAATTGGCTGACCAGCCAAACCAGTGAAGATATGCAATACATCTTCTGGGAGGAATGAGAAATCGATATCGTGATAGCCTTTATTAACAAGAGTAGCAACATCTGTGATTTCATTAATTTTTTCACCTTTGCTGTTATAGAATCGAATAACATTCACATCCTCGCCCAGATTGTTACCGCCCCATACAAAGCGCAAAACATATTGATAGCGCGCATCACTGCAATCCAATCCGATGGGCGTAATGTGGCCAGCTTGCATTTGTGTGCGACCTTTCAAAGAGATATAATTGATGGCAGCTTGATTCTCGGTGTACATCTTTACCACAATTTGATCGCCATCAGCGAAGCTGTGTCCAGAAGGGATGATGGATGCTGCTGCAAAATCGAGATTGGATGCCGACTCCGAAGGCCCGATGGGTTGAGTCAGATTCAATGTAATCTCTTTTACTCCATTAGTTGTAGTAACAGCAAAATCTGGATTGGTGTAATCCAGCGTCACATCTCCTGCAATTGATTGTGGCATGGTGAAGACTATACGCTCGATCTTCTCACCTTCGTCAAATGCCCACTTATTGCTTGGAACATAGAACTTTAGGGCGTGCATCATGTGTTGCATCTTCAATCTAAGATGATCCTCTTTAATCATATTTGATGTAGATGTAGCTGCTGCGCCTTTCAACGCTCTGAGTGGCTGAGCCTCATCGGGGGTAGCGACCATGATAGCTGCACCGTTAGAAATTTTACCATCCTGCTGTGCGGGAAGAGAGAATGTGGCCCGATTCCCATTGACAGATTTGGGTACAGGATATGTTGCATAATATCTATATCTGGTGGTTTCATCACCTGGCATGACTTCGTCCATTTCTGTGGTGAACATTGCTGTGGAGCGATCACGATAGAAGAGATCAAACTCCACCTTATTGTACAATCGGTGATAAAAACTCTCTCCGATTTTCAGATCAGCCCACAATGCAACACGGTCATCTTTGCTCCATGATGTGGTGATACCATCGCTGTTGATCGAGGTACGAGTCTGAGGGTCACCGACCCAAAAACCTACCGTTACGGGGGCGTCGGCTGCTGGTATTGTATCGACATCCTTTGTACACGCCACGAGCGATAGAACAAAGAGTATAGAAATATAAATTTTAAATCTCATAAATCAAATTCATCCAAAATTATACGTTTGCAGGCCGAGGTAAGTGCGTGGTGTGATTGTGTTTAATAGCTTTTACCTTTGTGTCCCACGTATGTATACAATATATATTATAACATCCGCAAAAGTACTTAAAAAGATTATTTTACAAAAACAAAATCAACGAAATGGGATTTTCTGCAAATAAAATACAAAAACAAAAACTACATATGCAGTAACCATACAAATAAAGAGCCTGTCTAACGAGCAAAAAAGTTAGACAGGCTCTCGTTCGTTAGAAGATACTGATCTATATCTTCTTATATAGATGCTACCACATCCCAAGCAAAGGCGCGCAAGCCCTGCTCCTTATTCTCGTCATCCAACTTCTTGAGACGAGCCATGAATGAAGTAGCCTTCTCATCCTCCATCACAGAGATCAGAGCTGAGTTCATCGAAGGCCATGCGTGAGTACCCAAGTGTGGCTCTCCATCCTTCGATCCAGCACCCATAAGCTCCTCCCAGCCTGTGAAGCCACGGATCTCCATATCTTTCATAATCTTATGCACCTCCTCGAACATCGACTGAGCGCAACTAACAAATACTGCTTTCATAACTTTTCGTGCTTATTATTTATTCTGCTCTGCCAACAACGCTTTCTGAGCCTTGCGGTCGCGGCGATTCTGGCCGTGTGTAGCTACCGAAGCGTAGAGTGTAGGGATAAGGATCAATGTAATCAATGTAGAGAACGAAAGACCCCATGCCACAGACATACCGAGTGAGTTCCACATCTCTGATCCTACGCCATTACCTACCGCCATTGGGATCATACCGAGTACGGTAGTCATGGTAGTCATCAAGATAGGACGCAGACGGCTTCTTCCTGCTGTGATACAAGCATCGACAATCGACATACCACGCTCACGACAGAGGATAGTGTAGTCGATGAGCACGATACCGTTGTTCACCACAATACCGATCAACATCAAAATACCGAGCAATGACATTACGTTGAGTGGAGTACCTGTGATAGAGAGACCGATTACAACACCCACTACGGCAAATGGCAATGAGAACATAATCACAAATGGATCTCCCAATGACTCAAACTGTGATGCCATGATTACATATACCAAGATGACCATCAAAACCATCAACATAGCCAAATCACCGAATGTCTCCTGCTGATCCTCGTAAGTACCACCAAGCTCCCACTGATAACCCAGAGGCAACTCGATCTGCGCCATATTAGCCTGAGCCTGCTCAACCAAGTCACTCATGGC
This sequence comes from Alistipes sp., assembly GCA_017391185.1. GTDB lineage: Bacteria > Bacteroidota > Bacteroidia > Bacteroidales > Rikenellaceae > Alistipes. The sequence continues at coordinate 2,931 of JAFOZN010000046.1, forward strand.
ATAGCCGTCACCCACGATACCTGTAATAGTGACCATACGCTCACGGTCCTTGCGCTCGATTGTAGGAGGAGCATAAGCTTCGACTACAGTTCCCAAGTCACGAACCTTGATGCCCTGACCCATTGAGTTGTAGATAGTGATATTCTCGATATCCTCCAAAGACTCGCGGAAAGGCTTATCGTAACGTACACGGATATCATACTCATCACCATCCTCACGGTAGTAAGATGTTACCGAACCGTTGATACGGTTGCGGAGGTATGTTGAAGCTGTTGTTACATCAATACCTGCACGTGCCAACTTCTCGATATCGAAATCTACCTGATACTCTGGTACATAATCCTTACGAGAGATGTTTACCTCGGTACAACCCTCCATGCCACGCATCATGTTGGCAATCTCTTTGGCCAAGCGGTCTGTAGTGTCGAAATCGTAACCATACAACTCGATATCTACAGTCTGCTGACCCATACCACCACGCTGACCAGACTCGTTGACCATGTAGCGGTGGATGATAGGATACTCGTTGAGGATCTTACGCATGCCATCACCGATCTGAGACAATGTGGTTGTTCGCTCAGTCTTCTTGCAAAGACGCATATTCATCGTAATGAGGTGTGTACCGTTCTCAGACATCGAAGCGAAGAGGTTGTCGGTATCTGCCTGACCCTCACGTACAGAGATTGTGTTGATCTCTGGGAAGGTCTCGCGGAATCGCTTCTCCAACTCCAAAGCCAACTCGCGAGTGATATTCTGGTTTGTACCCTGAGGGAGCTCGATTGTAGCCGACATCGTAGCGTTATCCTGTACAGGGAAGAACTCGCTCTTAAGGCCTGGCGCCAAAAGTGCCAATACCGCTACAAAAATTGCAACAGCAAATGTTACTACACTCTTGCGATGTGTAACGCACCATGAGAGGATACCACCATAGAAGTTGTTGAATCGCTCCATAACGGCATCAATCTTACCCTGGAACCATGCCTTCTTAGGGTTCTTCTTCATCATCATTGAGCACAACACAGGAGTAAATGTGATAGCGGCTGTTGTAGATACCGTAAGTACGATTGTCACCATCCAACCCATTGAGTTGAAGAGTACTCCCGCCATACCCTGAACCATGGTAAGTGGCAAGAACACGGCGATAGTAGTGAGCGTACCACCCAAAACCGAAATACCCACCTCCTTGGTTGCGAAGATCGCTGCCTGCTTAGGCATAGCTCCGCGGTCGATGTGCGATGTGATATTCTCCAATACTACGATGGCATTATCCACGACCATACCGATTGCAATAGAGAGTGATGACATGGTGATGATGTTCAGCGTCTCGCCTGTAGCCAAGATATAGATGATGGCAGAAAGCAATGAGATCGGAATAGTCAAAACCACAACGATAGTTGCTCTCCAGCGACCCAAGAAGAGGAATACCACGAGCATCACAAGCAAGAATGTTGTGATTACGGTATCGCGCAAAGAGTTAATCGTTGATACGATGTTGTCCGAAGTATCGTTGATTACGCTGATCTGAACATCGCTCGGAAGTGTAGGCGTGATCTTCTCCAAGTGCTCCTTCACACCACGTGCAATCTCCACAGAGTTAGCTCCCGACTTCTTCTGCACGATGATCAAACCTCCCTGCTGACCGTTGATGTATGACTCCTGAATGCGCTCCTGAACTGTATCTGAGATTGTCGCTACGTCTCGCAAATAGATAGGCGAGTTATTGCGATATCCTACCACCAAGCTCAAAAGCTCCTGTGGGTCTGTAAACTCATGGTCAACACGCAAGTTATAGGTGTTGTTACCTACATCGAAGTTACCAGCAGGCATATTGCGGTTAGCCATAGTGATAACCTGAGAGATA
>JAFOZN010000047.1 GCA_017391185.1 Alistipes sp.
CTCTCATCTTTCCTCTCTCCTCAAAAAGGAAAACTCAATTTTCCTTTTTGAATTTCCATTGTATATATTTTGTTTTTTCGCCATAAGAGTGTAAATTTGTGGCAGTGAAAGGTTTCCGATCCAAAAGACGGGATGAAAAGGGAATTCGGTGAGAGTCCGAAACAGTACTCGCTGCTGTGAGTTCCAAATAGAAATTCCATACAACATTATGCCACTTGCCCCGTGGGGTTGGGAAGGCGTTGTAATGGAGGAACGAGTCAGAAGACCTGCCTAAAATGTTTATTAATTTTGATTTTACCTGCGAGTATCGGGTCTTATCAAACACCTACCTTATGGGGCAGGGCGGAGTTCTTTTTTTGGTGGTTTCACTCTTTGCCGTAGGCTCTTTTTGGACCAAGAGTAGCGAGAGAGGAATACTAAGAATTTGACTCCTGAAAATGTTTGAACTTTGGCCGATTACCCGACAGCGAAATCTGTTGGGATTTTTTATGCCATGAAACGAAATTTTACATTTAAGTCTAAGAGTTTTCTACTCTTTTTGTTGAGCCTTTTGGCTTTGGTGGGTTGTAATAAGGATAACGATATTACCATCCCACTCAAGCCCGAAATCTCTTTTGAGCAGCAACGCTTCCCCCTCAAGATGGGGCAGAGCATTGTGCTGCAACCTCAGGTTGAAAACCACGACAGCCAAATATCATATCTCTGGACTATGCAGGGCGTAACGCTCAGTAACTCACTCTCTTATACCTTTGTGGCCGAGAAGGTGGGTACATATATTTTGGCCTTTACCGCCACCAACTCTTCAGGTAGCACGTCAGAGAATATCCGCATAGATGTGAGCGAGCTTGCACCCCCTCAGATAGCATTTGCTGTGGGCTCGGAGCGCGTTTTCGAGATGGTCATGGGGCGTAAGTATACACTCTCTCCCGATATTGTGAGTCAAGGCCAATGTCGGTTGGAGTGGAGTTTGGATGGTAAACATATGGGTAATGAGAAGAGTTTGGATTTGAGTTTTGACCAAACGGGAGATCACATCCTGCTCCTCTCGGCCGAAAACTCCGATGGCAAGAGCCATGAGGAGCTCACGCTCCGCGTTTTGAGCCATATCAACGATATGTTCTATATCCCCACCTCGCGCCACATACCGCTTGGCCGCACGCTCTATCTTGAGCCTACGTTGTGGGATATGGAGCCTGAGGAGGTATCCTTCGAGTGGTCACTCCCAGGCGAGGTGATAGGCACAGAGTCTATGCTCAGATATACCCCTAAGGAGCTGGGCAAGGAGAAAATCACACTCAAAGTCTCAGCTAATGGTCATACCGAAGTGCGTGAGATAGAGGTTGAGTGCCACCCCTCGGAGCAGGAGCTCATGCGCCCTGCCGGGCAGGCAAGCCAAGCCTCATGCAGCAAGGTCTTTAGCTACACCCCTGCGGCGGGACAGTTTATCAACGAGACAAATTCGGGTTTTCGTGGCGAAAATACCCCAGAGGCGGCTACGGCCTATGCCGAGCGCAGGTTGAAGGAGCAAAACTACCTCTCCTTGGGAGCTTGGGGTGGTGAGATTATCGTGGGCTTTGACCATAGCGTGGAGGAGAGTTTCTCTATCGGCGGAAACTTCTATGAGGGCTCCTCAGAGGCGGGCATCGTGTGGGTGATGCAGGATACCAACCAAAATGGCTTGCCCGATGATGAGTGGTATGAGCTTCGAGGCTCGGAGTGGGGAGGTGAAAATCACCACCAGCTCCACGCCATAACATATTATCGCCCCAAAACGGAGGGTGGAAATATCCTCTGGCGAGATAATAAGCTCCAGACGGGTTGCGTTTATCGTAATGGGACACACACCCAAGAGACATACTTCCCCTCTTGGATCTCGGCCGATAGCTATACGCTCTACGGCTCATGGCTCAACGCAAATACGGTGCGTGAGTCAACGGGAAAATATGTCAACAATGCCTATGCGTGGGGTTATGCCGACAACGAGGGTGAGGACTCTACCAAGGGCGGTGATGATGGAGAGAAGAGCTACGTGGAATTTAAGATTGAGAATGCCGTAAATGCAGATGGCACACCAGCCAATTTGCTCTATATAGATTTTGTACGTGTACAGACTGCTATATCCCATACGGCAGGCGAGTTGGGCGAAATCTCGACCGAGATTACCTATATAGGCGAGTAGGGAGAAAGGAGAGATGAGAGATGAAAGATGAAAGATGAGAGAGGAAAGAGGAAAGATGAAAGAGGAAAGATGCTGAAGAAATAAACGAAGAATAAAATAAAAAACTAAGATATGAAAAGATTATTTTTAACTCTTTTGCTTGGCGTGGGGCTGAGCTTCATCCTTTCGGGATGTATGAATGCTAATAAAAACATTGGTACTGCAGGTGTGGAATCCACCGCTGGTTCTCTGTTTATCCTCAACGAGGGTAACTTCAACTATGGCAATGGCACGGTGTCAATCTACAACCCCAAGAAAAAGGAGCTCCAGAACGAGGCTTTCTTTAAGGCCAACGGCATGAAGGTGGGCGATGTTGTGCAGTCGATGAAGATGCACAACTCGTTGGGATGGATCGTGGTCAACAACTCTAAGGTGATTTTTGCCGTAGATAACTACTCACTCAAAGAGAAAGGCCGCATCACAGGCTTCACCTCGCCACGCTATATCCACTTTGTGAGCACTTCCAAAGCATACGTCACACAGCTTTGGGATCCACGTATCGCCATCGTTGATCCTCAAAGATATATGATTACTGGCTACATCGAGACAGGCATGCAACCTCAGGCGGCCTCTACCGAGCAGATGGTGCAGGTGGGCAACTACGTCTATGTGACCTGCTGGTCGTATCAGGATGAGGTGTTGAAGATTGATGTCAACACCGATGAGATTGTGGCTCGCCTCAAGGTGGGTAAGCAACCTTCGTCTATCGTGGTGGACAAGAACGAAAAGATATGGGTTTTGACCGATGGCGGCGGCTCTACGGGCAAAAACGAGGAGTATCCAAAGTTGGTTAGAATCAACCCTACGGATTTCTCTATCGAGCGCACGTTTGAGATGAACATCTATGAGCATCCCCACTCACTCGCGCTCAACCGCTACAAGGATCACCTCTTCTGGATTACGGGCGAGGGACTTTGGAAGATGCCTATTAGCGATGACAAGCTCCCTGTCTTGCAGTTTATCGAGAACCACAAGACCAATTGGTATGGTCTGACCATAGATCCTACATCGGATGAGATCTATGTAGCCGATGCTCTGGATTACAACCAGCCGGGCAGAGTCTATCGCTACAACGCCAACGGCACCAAGGTCGACCAATTCAACGTAGGCGTCAACCCTTCGGCCTTCTGCTGGGCGAATTAGGGATTTTGAATTAAAAAATGCGCCACCTTTTCTGCATACTCCTCATACTTTGTGCTGCGAATCTCTCGGCACAAAACACCGCCTATACGATTGACATCGAGCAGGTCGGTGTGGTGGCTCATCGTCCTATACGAGAGTTGGGTATGCAGAAGAGCCTTATCGACTCCACCGCCTTGCGTGATAACATTGCCCTCTCGCTGAGCGATGTTCTCACCTATAACTCCTCTATCTTCATCAAGCAATATGGCCGTGCCACACTCTCCACAGCTTCGTTTCGTGGCACCTCGCCCTCGCATACCCAAGTGACGTGGAACGGCATGCGACTCAACTCGCCGATGTTGGGCATGACCGATTTTTCGATGATTCCGAGCTATTTTATTGATGAGGCTTCGCTCCTGCATGGTAGCTCCTCGGTCTCGGCATCGGGAGGTGGTCTGGGCGGTGCAATCTCACTGAGCACCTCATCCCAAGTCGAAAAGGGTTGGGGCGTGCAGGCGGTGCAGGGTATAGGCTCATACTCTACCTTCGATGAGTTTTTGCGCCTGAGCTATGGCGGCGAGCTTCTCAAATCATCTACACGTGTGGCCTACTCCACCTCGAAGAACAACTTCCGCTATACCAACTACGACAAGAAGGAGAATATCTACGACTCGGAGCATAACATCATCGGCAAATACCACCCTGAGGAGCGTAACCGCAGTGGCGATTTCAAGGATCTGAATATCCTCCAAGAGCTATTCTATGACTCTCGCGCGGGCGACAAATTCTCACTCTCGGCATGGTACACCCACTCTCGCCGAGGTGTGCCGATGACGAGCGTCAGCTATGCCGAGGAGGATTATCTCAATCGCCAGAACGAAGATACCTTTCGTGGCGTGATCGGTTGGCAACGACTCTTGGAGAATTTCAAGCTCTCGGCCTCGGCAGGTTATCTCTCTTCGCGCCTTAATTACTACTATTCGCGCGATGTGGGCGGAGGAAATATAGCCCGTATGATCGACTCTCGTTCAAGGGTGAACACTCTATATGGAAACTTCTCTGCGGAGTATTATTTGGGCCAAAAATGGCTCCTTACGGCCGATGTGAAGCTACACCAGCACTTTGTGCGTAGCCAGGATATGAACATCATCCAGCAGGATGGCGAGCGTGCCCTCATCGGCTACGACAAGGCTCGCATAGAGCTTTCGGGATTTCTTTCGGCCAAGTGGCGTGCTACGGAGCGCCTGTCGCTCTCGCTGGCGCTGCGCGAGGAGCTATATGGTGAGGAGTTTTCTCCTTTGATACCAGCATTTTTTGCCGATTGGCTTATCTCGGAGCGTGGCGAGGTGGTACTCAAGGCCTCAGCCTCGCGCAACTTCCGTTTCCCCACACTCAACGACCTCTATTTCCAGCCGGGTGGTAATCCCGACCTGAGGAAGGAGCGTGGCATGACCTATGATTTGGGCGTGGATTTCAGACTCGCTCAGGGCGAAAAATACTCCCTTTCGGGCGGTGTAAATGGCTTTGATTCGAGGGTGGATGATTGGATCTTGTGGTTGCCGAGTGTCAAGGGTTTTTGGTCTCCGCGCAACATCAAACGAGTACACTCCTACGGTGCCGAGGGTAAACTCTCGCTCAAGTGGCGTATCTCGCAGGATTGGAATCTCTCGGCCTCGACAAACGCTTCGTGGACTCCATCCATCAATGAGGCCGAACCTGTAGGCGAGGATGATGCTTCGGTGGGTAAACAGCTACCCTATGTTCCACGATTCTCGGCCTCGGCCACGGCTCTGCTAAGCTGGCGCAGTTGGCGTGTGGGCTATCGCTGGGCGCACTACTCGGAGCGTTTCACCATGTCGAGCAACGACCGCACGCTGACGGGAGTTCTTGTACCCTATTATATGAATGATGTGCATCTGGAGCGACTCCTTAGCTTTAGATGGGCCGACTGTTCGCTCAAGGTGCAGGTGAATAACCTCTTCAACGAGGAGTATGTCTCGGTGCTCTCGCGCCCCATGCCCCGCCGAAACTACGAGCTCTTTATCTCCATCAAACCAAAGTGGTAGGCAGAGGGAATTCAAGAGGAAAGAGGAAAGATGAAAGATGACAGATGAGAGAGGACAGATGAGAGTGGAGAGAGGAAAGGGGAAACACGTCATTCCACCGAGCCTGATAAGGCGAGGAATGGAATCTCTAACGGAAGATTCTGAGGGTAAGGATGCCAACCGACACTGCGGAGCGAGAGCAGAAGCCAAGTCTTGCTTGGATTATGCCGAGCCGCGAGGAGGAAAAGCCGACCTTGTGTCGGATTAATCAGCTCTCGTTTCACTCGACTGTGGCATGACGCACCCGTAACGCACCCGTAACGGGTGTTTTATTATTAGATATCTCTCTCATCTTTCATCTTTCAACTTTCATCTCTCCTCTCTCATTTGTCCAAAAAAATGTCGTAAATTGGCTTGCTAAGTGCCTTAATGTTAAGCGAAAGTTAACATTTATAAAAATTTTAAAGAATTTTATTAAAAAATTTGCACAGTATTGTTTTCGCCCTTACCTTTGCACTCGAAGTTTTAAGGTTCATTTAGGTTAGTAGTTTTAGGTTGGTAGAGGCAATCGGAAGGTTGTAACCGTTTAACGACAAAGTTTCTGTGGCTTGTCGGGTTACTAAGAC
>JAFOZN010000048.1 GCA_017391185.1 Alistipes sp.
GCTACCAAGTGACCATCCTGCTCGATAACGATAGACTCTGAAACGTATGCATAGGTATTGAGCACAGACTCAATATCCTCTGGATAGATATTCTCACCACTTGCTCCGACAATCATATTCTTCAAACGGCCTTTAATATATAGGTATCCATCCTTATCAAACTCTCCCAAGTCTCCCGAACGGAACCAACCATCTTTGGTGAATACCTCAGCCGTAGCCTCTGGATTCTTATAATAACCCTGCATCACCGATGGGCTATTGATCACAACCTCACCAAGACCTGTCTCTGGATTCACATTATCCAAACGAATCTGAACGCCTTGCATAGCAGGACCTGTCGCGCCAATACGGCACTTACCAGGGATCTGACCTGCCGCCATAGGAGCAGTCTCAGTCAAACCATAACCGATAGCGTATGGGAATCCTCCCTCATACAAGAAGGTCTCGGTATCGATATGCAATTTTGATCCACCAATACCCAAAAAGCGAATACGGCCACCAAATGCCTTCATCAACTTCTTAGATGCGATACGATGCAAAATACGGCGAATGAAACCTACACCATAGAGTGTAGAGATAAATTTATTGGCCGTAAACTTAGACTTCACCTGACTATTATATACCTTCTCGATGATAAGTGGCACGATAAGGAAGATAGTAGGGCGCACCTTACGTAGTGCTGGCAACAAAACCGATGGTGTTGGTGGCTTCTCCAAATAGGTCATTCTTCCACCTCCACTAAAGATCAACAAAAGTCCCAAAGTACACTCATAAGTGTGCGACATAGGCAAAACTGAGAGTGTCACATCATCCTCACGAATAGGGAACAAGATATTGCACAAGCTGGCATTTGAGGCCAAATTAAAGTGTGTCAACATCACACCCTTAGGCTTAGAAGTGGTTCCCGAAGTATAGATAATAGCTGCCAAATCCTCTGGCTGAGGGATAGTCTTTGAGCCTTGCTCCTTGACAGTCTGAGAGATTATGCTCAGATTCTTGGTGCGGATTACGATATTGAGTTTTGCAACGCTATCCTTAGAGAGTTTGGTATAGAGTTTATCAGATACCAAAAGAGCCTTAGATTCAGAGTGCTCGAGCAGTGAATCCAGCTCCTCACCCGTAAAGTCAGGCATCAAAGGCACTACTACCATACCCGCTGTAGTAACAGCAAAATAGCACACACCCCAGTTTGGCATACTACTACTAAGCAATGCTACCTTATCTCCAGGCTTCAAACCTGCGCTGAGCAACATCTCCTGCACCTGCTCCACGCGCTCCATAACCTCTCGATAAGTAACATCCTCACCGCCAAACATAGTGAAGGCGATATTATTAGAAAACTTCTCTACACTTGTATGAAGAAGCTCATAAATAGTCTTTAACTTGATCATAAAAAGATATTTATTGTAATTTTGTGTAAAGATAGTAAAAAAATATTAACTTTCAACCGAAAAGTGTTTAAAATGGAAAATATAATGTTTAATACGGGAAACAAAGTAGCTAAAATGGTTGGTTTTGACCTATTTGGCATTACTCCATGCAAACACTTTGCGATAAACGAGCAGGCATATCTGGATTGGCTATCGAAAGGATATAACTCCACATTGGAGTATATGCGGAGAAATCTGGACAAGCGTTTTAATCCTTCGCTTTTGGTCGAGGGCGCAAAGAGCGTTATAGTTTGTGGCGTGAGTTATAAATCGGAGATTAGCGGGGGATACGACTCTCAAGACAGGGCAAAAATCGCATCATACGCCTGCAATCGCGACTATCACAAAAGTATAAAGAAGATGTTGCAGACTCTGCTAAAAGAGCTACAAAAGATATATCCTTCACTCGAAGGACGTGCATTTGTTGATACGGCTCCTCTGCTGGAAAAACAGCTTGCTGTAGAGGCAGGATTGGGTTGGATTGGCAAACAATCACTGCTCATAACGCCGCAATATGGCTCATACGTCCTACTCGGCGAATTGGTCATCAACATGGAGTCGGATAAGTATAGCAAGCCTTTGAATGGGGTAGGATGTGGAGAGTGCAGACGTTGTTTGGAGGCATGTCCAACACAAGCGATAGTATCGCCGATGGTAATCAACACCGCCAAATGTATATCGTGTCGCACAATAGAGGCAGAACAGAAGGAGAGGGGTGATCTACATGGATGGATTTTCGGATGCGATGAGTGTCAGAATTGTTGTCCCTACAACAGAAAAGCATTAGGGCACACCAACGAGCGTTTTAACCCATTATTTGATCCGCGAGAAATATCCATTGACGATTGGAAACAGATGAGCGCAAAAGAGTTTGAAGAAAGATTCGGCACAACACCTCTAAAAAGAGCAGGATTGGAGAGAATAAAGAGAAATATATAATAGGAGAGTGTTCAAAATTCATGAATCATGATTCATGATTGAAGATCGAAGTCTTACACATACTATTACTCTCAGATTCTAAACTATACAGACTCAAAATAGTCTAACAAAACAACAGAGGTTGTCTAACCAATCGGGTTAAACAACCTCTGTTATATAATCTAATGCTCAAATACTACTTAAAGAAAAGTGAGCTAATCTCCTTATAGTTGTGAACGTGCTCGATAACCTCAGCAAAGATATCTGCTACTGACAAAACTGTAAACTTGTGAAGATCCTTCTCTGGGTTAAGTGGAATAGTATCTGTAACGATAACCTCCTCCAACTTACTCTCGTTGATACGCTCATAAGCAGCACCAGAAAGCACAGGGTGAGTAATCACCGCACGTACACTCTTGGCACCCTTCTCGATAAGCATATTGGCAGCCATACAGATAGTACCAGCTGTATCAATCATATCATCAACGATAATCACATTACGGCCCTCTACATCACCGATAGCAGTCATGCTACCTACAACATTAGCCTTAGCGCGCTCCTTGTGAGAGATGATGATAGGAGCCTCCAAATGCTTAGCGTATGAGTGCGCACGCTTAGCACCACCCATATCTGGAGAAGCGATAGAGAGGTTCTCGATATTGAGGCTTTTCAAATAAGGCACAAAAATACCGCTTGCATAGAGTGCATCAACAGGAACATCGAAGAAACCCTGAATCTGATCTGCATGCAAATCCATAGTCATGATACGATCAACACCCGCAGCAACCAAAAGATTAGCAACCAACTTAGCACCGATTGGTACACGTGGGCGATCCTTACGATCCTGACGAGCCCAACCAAAGTATGGCATCACAGCGATAACTTTGTAAGCCGAAGCACGGCGAGCAGCATCGATCATCATCAAAAGCTCCATCAAGTTGTCTGATGATGGGAAAGTCGACTGGATGATAAATACCGTACAACCACGAATCGACTCGTTGTAATAGGGCTGGAACTCTCCGTCACTAAACTGAAGAACTTCTACATCACCGAGTGTAGAGCCATAGCTCGCTACGATCTTCTCGGCCAAATAACGAGAGCTACGTCCCGCAAAAAATTTAATTTTATGAACAGCCATCTTTTTATGTTGTTTTATATTACAAAATTATCAACTTTTCAGATTAAAAGTCACCTTTGCAGAATTTCTTTTAACCCATTATAAACACTTCTCTATAAATCCGAGAATCTCATCTCTACCCAAACCCTTCTCGCTCGATGAGGTGAACATCGGAGGCAACTCCTCCCACTGCTCTGAGAGCACCTTGCCATATCGCTCTACGCTACGGCGAAGTTGCGAAGCAGAGAGTTTATCGGCTTTGGTAAAAATGATCCCGAAAGGTATGCCATTTTCGCCAAGCAACTCGATAAACTTCAGATCAATAGTCTGAGGCTCAAGACGCGAATCTACCAAGACAAACAAGAAGTGCATCTTCTCACATTTGAGAACATAATCAAGTATAATCTTAGAGAATTCGCCACGCTTATCCTTCGACACTCGAGCATAGCCATAACCTGGCAAATCAACCAAATACCAAGAGTTATTTATACAGAAATGATTTATCAGGCGAGTCTTACCCGGAGTAGAAGAGACCTTCGCCAGACCTTTATGGTTGGTAAGCATATTAACAAGTGAAGATTTACCGACATTACTACGACCGATAAACGCAAAATCGCGCAAATCATCCTTAGGGACTTGCGAAATCTTCTCCGAGCTACACTTGAATTCTGCTTTATTTACCTGCATCAGACTAAAAAATCTGTTTGATTATATAAAATACGCTAATTCGACCATAAGAAAAAAACTCAAACGACCAAAAGTTGCATATTTCTGACGCAAAGCTACGAAAAAAAATGGAGTCTCACAATATATAGCTATCAAAGAATACACTACTGCTAAAAATAAAAACATATCGCAGCCCAAATATAGGCTGCGATATGAATAAATATGCTAATTTCTCACTATTTAACGGTAGAGAAACGCAACTTATAGCTCATTGGCTTATTTGGAACATAATACTCGCGCAAAGTACCTGGACCACACGAAGCATTACCCAAACCACGCATATAAGCATCGAGATGCAAAACAGTATATGGACGAGAAGTCATCTCCCAATAATGCTTGGCATTCATCATATCCTCATCTGTATATGGAAGAGCCGAGAAGTTAACATTACCCTCGGTCTGGATCTTCACACCGAAGCCCTTATCATCAGAGAATACCACCTCACGCAAGCCCTCGCGATAACCTGTTGTCTGAGGCTTGACATATTGTCCAACCATATCCTTGACTGTAGTAGAGTAGCGACCTACCATAACTCCCTCCTTATGATCTACGGCATTCTCCCAAGGACCATAAGCATAGTAATCGACCTTATTGAGCGTAGAATCAATACCACAAACCAAACCTGCACGGCGGAGATTATCATGCTGAGGAGAGAATGTAGCCTCGACATCCATCACACCCTGTGGATAGATTGTATAATTGATCTGTGTCGCACAATGGCTACCTCCTCGGCGAGTCTTGACAACCACATTACCATCAACCTGCTCGACAGAGATCTCACCCTTTGCCTCCAGACCATTAGAGACGTTACCGAATGTATCATTCTCAATCCAACGGTGGTTATCATAGATAAAGCCCTGGCCATGAGTAATTACCTGACGGCCATCCATCACAAGCTCAGTCATACGACCTGTCTCAGCATCAAACGCAACGGCAATCTTATCATTGGCAATACGAATCTCATGCAAAGCTGAAGTCTGAGCCAAAGGCGCTCCCTTAGAAGCTATCTTAGCAAGTGAAGCACGTCCTACAAGCTCAAACTGCTCCTGAGCCTCCTCATGATCGGCCTCAGCATAGAGAGTTGCATCACGGCGTACAAGGCGAAGATTAAGCATTAACTCATCACCCGACTTCTCGGCCTTAAGAATCGAAGCCTTAGAGAGTTTCAGGGTGAAAGTCTGAGACTTATAAGTAGCCAAATCTGGCATAGCAACACGCTTCTGAGATACTACGTAGCCATTCTTAACAACCTCATATACAAGATCGAACTCTGCGAGCGAAGTAAAGTTATACTTATTGAGAATCTCTACTTCGACCTGATTCTTAGCCTTATCAATACTCTTAAGATCAAACTTCACAAACTGATATACAGCCTTTACCTCCTTGAGCTTAGAGCTCTCCTCGCGAGTAGCTGGAATGACACCATTAGAGCAGAAGTTGCCCTGATGAGGCCCTGGGTAGTCGTAACCTGTGTGGAGACGATACACACCCTGCTTAATCTCCTGAGGATCGTAGATAGCCTGATCAACCCAATCCCAGATACAACCTCCGATACAAGCATTTGAAGACTCGATAACCTCCCAATACTCTCTGAGGTTTCCGATAGCATTACCCATCGCGTGAGCATACTCACAAAGGAACATAGGCTTATCGAGATTACTTGTATTACGATCCATCCAATCCATACCAGGATACATCACCGAATATACATCCGAGAAGCGAACACCACCATAAGGGCGACCATCGCGGTGAGAACTCTCGTGGTGAACTGGACGTGGATCCAAGCTTTTAACCTTAGCATAGCACTGCTCAAAGTTATCACCATCACCATTCTCATTACCCAAACTCCACATAAATACACATGGGTGGTTACGATCACGGCGTACCAAGCGCTCTACACGATCTACAAACGCAGGCACCCATGATGGACGGCTTGAAATACTCTGGTTAGCATGATCCTCCAAGTCGGCCTCATCCACACAATACAAACCGTAATAATCGAACATAGCATACATACGAGCTGCGTTAGGGTAGTGGCTTGTACGGATAGTGTTGATATTATTCTGCTTCATTAGGAAAATATCTCGGAGCATAGTCTCGTTAGTCACAGCACGACCACGCAAAGGATCAGTATCGTGGCGATTCACACCCTTGAAGAAAACTCTCTGACCATTGATATAGATCAACGAGTTTTCGATCTTAACCTCGCGGAATCCATGCTTAGTAGAGAATGCCATCTCCTGCTTGCCCTTATCATCATACTGCAGAACTCGTACTGTATAAAGATTAGGCTTCTCAGCACTCCACAACTTCACATTCTCTATCTTCATAGTGAATCTATGAGGCAAAGATGCGATACGAGCCGCAGCATTCAATGCCACAGAGTCGCTGGCAACAAGATTATCAGCCGCATCATACAACGCCACCTTGACGCTCTTCTTGGTTGGGATATAGTCACGATTATCAACCTCAATATCTACATTAAGTTCAGCGTTCTTATACTCTGAATCGAGCTTGCTTGTGATATAATGATCACGTACCGCCACCTTAGGAACATTGTAAAGATATACATCGCGGAAGATACCACTCATACGGAACATATCCTGACACTCCAAATACGAGCCATCAGACCAACGGAATACCTGCACTGCCAAGCGGTTATCACCCTTACGCAAGAACTTGGTAACGTCAAACTCTGTCACATTATTTGCACCTTGAGTATAACCAACATACTCACCATTGAGCCATACAAAAGCAGCAGAATAGATACCACCAAAATGGATAAACGTGCGACTACCATCCCACGAAGCAGGGACTTTGAAAGTGCGAACATACGAACCCACAGGGTTAACGCCATAATTCTTACCACCATTATTTGTGCCTGGATGCGCCTTGATAAATGGAGGTGTATTTGAGTGAGGATACGCTACATTGGCATAGATAGGTTTGTCATAACCCTGCATCTCCCAATTCGATGGCACAGGAATATTATCCCATGAACTTACATCGAAACTATCCTTATAGAAATCCAAAGGACGCTGTGATGGCTCTGGCACCAAATTAAACTTCCACTCGCCATTCAAGTTCTGATAGCGATCATTTTCTGGAGTTGTCCATGGAGTAGCGTAGTATGCCTTATCGGCCAACATCTTCTGCTCATTTTCGTATGGCATATATGTAGCTACGCCGCGCTCCTTATTCTCTGCGAAGATAGTCTCATCCTCCCAATATGGAGATTCGATCTTGGGCTTCTCTACCTGTTCGAAAGTGATCCACGCAGCACGATCTGCCTCGTTGCGCTCAACTGCCCAGAAACGGCCATTACCCCAACGATACATAGTGCGAGGCTTATTAGCTGAAACCAAGATATATGCACCCTTCTCGGTAGCAGGTACAACTTTAAATTTAGCATTCTCCCATACTCCGATCTGTGCTGGCCACTGCAAAAGATGCTTGATGGATTGGTTGCCACCACCATCATCGAAATGCTGACCATAGAATGCATTTTCAAAAACGAAAGTAAATAGATCGATGCTCTTTATATTCCAATACTGTCCACGATTCTCCATATCTGGCTTCTCGGCTACGATACGAGCATCATTTTCGCCCGAATCACCATTACCCAAGACCAACTCTGGCTGATTGAAAAGACGGATTTTGTATGTGAGATCATCATCAAAACCCACATAGCGAGACTCCTCGATAGAGAACTTTGCGCCCTTAAGTTTTTTAGCCTGCTCACGGCTAACCAACTTCACACCTTTGGAATCCACCGCCAAAGCAACATCGGCTGCATTGGTAGGGTAGAGGATACCATTCTCAAACGTCCACTTCTGCAACTCATCTGAGCCATTGTTTTCACCCACCTCGACATTTTTACCATTGACTCTGAGAGCCTGATTTGTCTGAGGATTAATCAAACGCCAACTGCCCGAAAGTTCACTTATCTTCCAGAACTGCAACGCCTCTCCATCTTTCAGATCCGAGACCACCAATTTATGATCCGAGGTCTGAGCAACAACCTTACTCTCTTGGGTTAGCAGGTGATAGAGCTTTCCTGCTTGGAAATTCGTCTGTGCCGAGACTCCCATCGCCATAAAAAGGGAGACCACAAGCGCAAAAGAATTAATAAAGAATTTTTTACTCATACGTTTGTTTATTAATTGGATTATAATTTTGTATATTATTTCCTCAACACCATTCGCAGACGTTTCTCGGCCTCCAAAATCATATCACGCGTACCACTTCCGTCTGAGACATATTTAACTACCATCTGGGCGTACTCTATATTCTGAGCGAGATGCTCATTTGGTTTGAGTTTCTGAGCCTGAGAGAGTAATTCTTGCAAGGTCTCCAAATCCTCCAACTCAGGGAGGTTTCCTGGGCGCATAGAGTTAATCGCTGCGTTGAGAGCTGAAGCAGCCTCATCAATTTCCTGCTGAGAGAAATTCTTCCCCTCATTTTGCATCACTCGCAAAGACTTCTCGTATTGCTCCATCAAACGAGCATAGCCATGTGTAGCCCAAGGTGAATATTCTGGGACTTTAACCTCCATTGAAAGCCATGCCTCTTGAGCCTTTTTACGTTGAGATGCTATCTCGAGAGCCTCTCCAAGTGCCGAACGCTGAAGACTCCACGTAGAGACCAAACCAGAAATAGCAGTATTGAGTCTCAATCGCTGGCGATCCACTTCGGTCTGCTTCTTACTATTTTTGCAAACCTCTTTTGACTCAGTCAAAACGCTTTGCAGACTTTCAAAGCTATCCCAAGTATAAGATCGAGCATTGCGTTGCTCGGCACTCTTGATAGCACTCTCCAAAGCCGAAACATCCAAACCAACGGCCTTCAAATTCTCTATCGACTTGGAGATAGATTTGATTTGTTTGTTGATTTGGGACTTTGTAGCGTCATTAGACTGATACAACGCCTCACCATCACTTACCGCACTACTCAACTCAGCGAAAGAGTCCGCAGTATAATGCTCCTTGCTGAAAATTTTTGCCTGCTGAATAGCATCTGCCAATAGAGCCTTCGACTCTGCATTATTATCCGAGACAAGGTTTATACGGAAATAGTGAGTCGAATTGTGACTATGGAAATAATCAGGCTTAAAGGTCAGATTGCCGATAGTCATGGTATAAAGATTTCCCTCCGTACCACCTGCTTTGGTAGCACCATTACACTCTACCTGAGCAAGCGATGAATCTATACTCAAAGTCGCATCCGACCAATCATTTACACCTTCAGCCGCCATAGCCAATGGGCCATACATGAATGTACCCACCCACATAGGAGTAAATTGAGTGTTTGTCTCATTGAGCGCAGTCGCAGCACGCTCCATCTTATCGGGACCAAAATTGATATGCTTGGTAAATGGCATTACAACCTCCACTACATCCTCTTCGCTCCACTCCCGAACAGGAATTTCCACATAGGAGCATGGCTTGTACTCTTTGGCTACTGAGCGGCCATTGAGCTTAACGTCAAAGCCTTCGCTTGCCCAATATGGCACTCTTAGCTTCATAGCAAAATGAGCCTTTCCCTTCACCTTAATGGTACTATGCTCAGAAGGCCACAAAGATTCTTGAACAATCGTAACGCCCTTAGCTTGCCATTTGGCAGTAGTAGGCATGTACAGAGCCACCCATACGGTATCATCAGAGACAAAATACGCAGCCTCCTGATACTTCACATGATTCTCTGAGCCCGTACCGCCACAACACGAAGATTGGGGAGTCGTATTACCCCAAGGTTTAGCAGCATTGAGACCCACGGCATATTGGTATGTAGTCATATAATGGGTAGCATGAAGCGAGCCGACAATCTGATTATACAAAACACGCTCATAATAATCCATATATTGAGCATTGTCGGGATCAAAGCAGTTGAGATCCTTGCTCAATTTGGCCAAATTATATGCACAACACGTCTCATTAATGGTCGGATTGGGGCTCATATTACGATTTCGATCCGCCGAGACATTTGTATTCATACTCAAGATCTGAGTATATGGCTGACGGAACATCTCTCCATTACCCACACCGCCCGTAGCATAGGCATATCGGCCTTGAATCATACTCCAAAAGTTGTAGGCGATATTGTAGTAATATGGGTTGGAATTACCTCTAAAACTACGCAAAGCACTCGTAATTTTAGGAATATGCTGGTTGGCATGGCGAGTTCTGATATCATCTATATTCTTAGAGAGTGGATCATAGAAAGCTGGAGAGTCAAAGTAATTAGAGGCCTCCAACAGACGCTCTTTATCTTGCTCATCGCTCACCATCTCCGATAATCGAGCCAACGACTCGCCTGTACCGCCATCTTCGCCCGCGATATACATATTCCACATCTCATAACGATTACCGGGTTTTGCTCTACGCTCAGCTTGTGAGCCATCTTTCTGAACAAAAGTACGGTAGTGTAGGCGATTCCAAATCCATAAACCCATATCTTTAGCTATGAGCAGAGCCTTTTCTGCAAGAGCCTTATCATCGACATATGTAGCGATATCTATCAATCCCGCCAACTGCTTATGGATAGAATAATATGGTGCCCACACCCAATTATTATTATCGTATCCGCGATACATCTCAATCAGAGCAGGGTGATGAGCTGGAATAGCATTAAGATAGCCATATCCATACTTCTCATACTCCTTTTTATGCTCATCAAAGGCAGCCCAACTACC
>JAFOZN010000049.1 GCA_017391185.1 Alistipes sp.
ATATAGTGGGGACTCTCTGAGTGGCTCCGAAGAGAATACATCCAATGCCGCACCTCTGATTACGCCGTTATTTAGTGCTTCTGCCAACGCAGCTTCGTTGACAATTCCGCCACGCGCTACGTTGATCAAAATTGCTGAGCGTTTCATCATCGAAAGTTGCTCCTTAGAGATCAAATCGAGCGTCTTTTCATTGAGTGGACAGTGAATCGAAACGATATCAGACTCGGTTAGTAACTCGTTTAATGATACTGAATTGTAAGGTTCATCTCGTGTAATGCCTGAAGTGGAATAATAGCTTACTTCGCAACCGAATGCTTCGGCTAATTTAGCCACTTTTCGTCCGATGTTTCCCATTCCGATGATGCCCCATCGCTTGCCCGAAATCTGAGCTGTCGGACGGTCAAAATTGAAGATGCGCTTCGATGCCGAGTAGTAACCTGCGTGGAAAAAATCGTTGTAGAAAGTCACCTCTCGCATCAACGCCAAAGCCGAGCCGATTGTCGCTTCGGCAACTGAGTCAGTAGAGTATCCAATCGCATTACGTACCAGTACGCCATGCTCGGCAGCGGCGACCAAATCAACATTGTTCATGCCTGTTGCCGCTACGCATATTAGCTTGAGGTGGGGTAGTTGCGCAATGGTCTGAGCATCGAGCACCACTTTGTTGGTGATGATAACTTCGGCGTCAGATACGCGCTCCAATACCTCATGTGGTTCGGTGGTCTCATATCCGATGTATTCACCCATAGACTTGATGCGACTCATGTCCTGACCACAGATAGAATACTCATCCAAAAATACAATTTTCATATCTTAGGTAAATTTTATAATTCGTTAATCAATCCTCTCACCACCACCGAGGCACATCCGATACCGAATAATGCGGGTATATAAGATATAGTACCCGTGTTGGATTTTTTGTTCTGCTCGTTGCAGAGTATCATCGATCCCTCTCTGACGGGTTCGGGTGAGAAGACGGCTTGGAATCCTGTGCGAATGCCGATTTTGTGCAATCGCTTGCGTAGCATATGTGCCAACGGGCAATGGTGAGTCTTGGCAATATCACAAATCTCCATCTTCGTGGGGTCGGTCTTTGCTCCAGCTCCCATCGAGCTGACAAGTGGAATGTTGCGATCCAAAGCACCTTTGATTAGAGCTAATTTTGGTGATAAGGTGTCGATGGCATCTACCACATAGTCAAATTCTTGTGAGTCGAGTAGCGCATCGGTCTCATCATCTTTTATAAAACGGTTGATGACTTGCAACTCTATCTCTGGGTTTATATCTCTCAGACGCTGAGCCATCAATTCGCTCTTGTCTCTGCCGATGGTGGAGTGCAATGCTATAAGTTGGCGGTTGATGTTGCTTTCTGATACGGTGTCGGCATCGGCAATGGTCATCTTGCCCACGCCCGCACGAGCAATCATCTCGGCGGCGTATGCTCCTACTCCGCCAAGTCCTACAACCAAGACATTGGCATTGCGTAAAAGGTTTAGTTTTTCCTCCCCCAAGAGTAGTGTTGTTCTCTCTAACCAGCTGTTATTCATGTTGTGCGAAAATTCTGTTGTAATTGTCTAAAATATGTTGTTGTAATTCGTTGAGCAATATCCCTTTAACCCTCGCCACTTCAAGGTATTGTTTATCTATTGTAGTGTCGGCTTCATCGGTCTCTATGAATATCTGCTCAAGTGGTGTATTCCTCAGTGCTTCAATGGTTTTGGTCGAAAGCCATGTCCTATCTCCAAAAGATAGGTAGTATCCCTTTTTGATTGCCCTCTGAGCTTGTTCTTTGCTGCCAATAAAGCCGTGAAAAATCACAGCTCGTAAGGTGTATTTTTCTAATATTTTCATCACATCTTCAAAGGCCTTGACGCAGTGTAATACAACAGGCACTTGAAGCTCCTGTGCGAGCTGTAATTGCTTTTCAAAAAGGTCAATTTGTCGCTCTTTATCTACCTCACACGCATAGTCCAAACCAATCTCTCCGATGGCTTGGGCTTGGCTGAAATCCACATCGTTTATACTCCCTTTTTCAGCCTCCCAAGGGTGTATGCCTTTTGCCTCAGGCTCTATGTGGAGACCTGAGGGGTGATGGGTGTGTATGTCTATGTAGAGACTCATGTGGCGTTATTTGAGTACAAATTTATAGAAAAATAATAAATTTTGCTTTGAAAACGAAATAATAGTTGATTTGGTATGGAAAAGTGTAAAAAAAGTAGTATCTTCGTGCGCGTTTTAATAGGTGTTGTGTTTACGCATCCCAAATCAAATTTGGAATTATTTATAAATCATAAATTTAACCAAAATATTATTCATTTAACAACAAATTTATGTCGAAAATCATTAAACTTCAGAAAGGTCTCGACATCAATCTTCAGGGAAAGGCTGCTGAGTCATTGGTAGAGTTGCCATTGGCTAAGGAGTATGCCGTATCTCCACTGGATTTTGAGAATGTGACTCCAAAGTTGTTGGTGAAGGTAGGCGACAAGGTTAAGGCGGGTACTCCTCTGTTCTTCGATAAGAACAACGAGCGTGTGCTTTTCACTTCACCTGTCAGCGGTGCCGTATCGGCTGTAAACCGTGGCGAGAAGCGTAAGATCTTGAACGTGACGGTAGAGGCTGATGCCCAGCAGGAGTCTGAGACTTTCAAGACTCTCGATTTGCAGAAGGCATCGAGAGAGGATGTGATCGAGCAGTTGCTTAAGTCTGGTTTGTGGACCATGATTCAGCAGCGTCCTTATGGCGTTGTGGCTAATCCTGCTGATCAGCCAAAGGCAGTGTTTGTATCTGCATTTGATTCGGCTCCATTGGCTCCAAACATGAACTTCGTGTTGAAGGGCCAGAAGGAGAATTTGCAGAAGGGTTTGGAGGTTCTCTCTAAGCTCGCAGCAGGCAATGTTCATCTCTCGGTAAATGCTAAAGCAGAGGGTGAGATGACTTCACTTAAGGGTGTTGAGATCCACTCGTTTGCAGGTAAGCACCCAGTAGGTAACGTAGGTGTTCAGATTCACCACATCGATCCTATTGCTAAGGGCGATATCGTGTGGACTGTAAACATCCAGGATGTAGCTTTGATCGGCCGCTTGTTCTTGACAGGTAAGGTCGATATGAAGAAGATCATCGCCGTTACAGGTAGCGAGGTAGATCAGCCTCAGTACTACTCAGTAATCAGCGGTGCTCCAATCGCATCTTTGTTGCAGAATCAGATCAAGGCTCAGCCTGAGGGTGGCTCGGTACGTATCATCTCTGGTAACGTGCTCACAGGTAAGAAGGTCGAGGCTAACGGCTTCCTTACAGCTAAGGCTTCTCAGATTACAGTTATCCCAGAGGGCGATAAGTATGAGTTGTTGGGCTGGATCGCTCCACGTCCACACCGTTTCTCTGTATCACGTTCATACTTCTCATGGCTCTGCCCTAAGAAGGAGTACAAGTTGGATACAAACGTAAATGGTGGTCCTCGTGCATTTGTTGTGACAGGTCTCTATGAGCAGTATTTGCCTATGGATATCTATCCAATGTATCTGTTTAAGGCTATCGTTGCCAACGATATCGACAAAATGGAGAACTTGGGTATCTACGAGATTTTGGAGGAGGATGTTGCTCTTTGCGAGTTTGTAGATCCTTCTAAGACCGAGATCCAGAAGTTGGTTCGTGATGGTATTAACTTAATGATTAAGGAGTGTTAAGTTATGAAGGGACTTAGAAAATTAGTTGATAATATGAAGCCTACCTTCGTAGAGGGAGGTAAGCTGAGTTTCTTGGCATCTACATTCGATGCTTTTGAGACATTCCTTTTTGTGCCTAATACAACTACAAAGTCTGGTGCTCATGTTCGTGACTGTATCGATATGAAGCGTACCATGTTCTTCGTAGTGTTGGCTCTTTTGCCTGCTTTCCTTTTCGGTTGCTTGAATACAGGTTTGCAGGTTGGTCTTGAGGGCTTCCAGGCATTCCTCTATGGTTTGATCCGTGTACTGCCAATGGTAGCCGTATCATATATCGTAGGTTTGGGTATCGAGGTTGCTTATGCTCAGATCCGTAAGGAGGAGGTTGCTGAGGGTTACTTCGTGACAGGTCTTTTGATTCCTATGATTATGCCAGTGAGCACTCCACTTTGGATGGTTGCTTTGGGCGTTGCCTTTGCAGTTATCTTCGGTAAGGAGGTATTTGGTGGTACTGGTATGAACATCTTCAACCCAGCACTCGTTGCTCGTGCATTCGTATTCTTCGCTTTCACCCCACAGATGTCTGGTGAGAAGGTTTGGTTCTCAGATTGGAAGATGTTGGGTGCGACTGACGCCACTACAGGTGCTACTGCTCTTGAGCAGTTGGCTACTACGGGTCAGATGCAGTGGAGCGTGATGGATGCTTTCTTGGGCTTTATCCCAGGTTCATTTGGTGAGACCTCTACACTCTGCATCTTGATTGGTGCTGCTATCCTGCTCTTCACTGGTATCGCTTCATGGCGTACAATGCTCAGCGTATTTGCAGGAGGTCTGGCTTTGGGTTACTTGTTCCAGGCTTTGGGCGTGACAGATTATCCAGCTTACTATCACCTTTTGGTTGGTGGTTTTGCTTTCGGTGCTGTGTTTATGGCTACAGACCCTGTTACATCGGCTCAGACCAATATGGGTAAGTATATCGTAGGCTTTATGACAGGTGCTTTGGCTGTGTTGGTTCGCGTTGTGAACCCTGCATATCCAGAGGGTATGATGCTCTCTATCCTCTTTATGAATGCATTGGCTCCAACTATCGACTACTTCGTAGTAGAGGCTAACATCAACCGTAGAAAGAGTCGTATTAAAACTGTAAAATAACGAGAGTATGGCAAAGATGAATGTAAATAGCAATGCATATATCATCCTCTACTCGGTAGTGATGGTAGTAGTAGTGGCTGTTCTTTTGGCTGTGACCTCGCTCTCGTTGCAGGAGCGTCAGGGTGAGAACATCTTGAACGAGAAGAAGCAGCAGATCGTAAAGGCTTTGGGTGAGAATCCAGAGACAGCATCTTATGGTGATGTTGTTGCCGAGGCTGTGATGCTCGATAAGAGCGGAAAGAAGATCGAGGGTAAGAGCGATGCAGATATCTTCAACGCTTTGGGTGATTTGACAGCTTCTTTCGAGGCGGGCGAGTTCCCTATCTTCAAGGCTAAGAACGGTTGTGTAGTAATCCCTGTATATGGTGCAGGTCTTTGGGGCCCAGTTTGGGGTTATCTGGCTTTGGAGTCAGATATGGATACTGTTAAGGGTATCGTTATGGACCACTCTGGTGAGACTCCAGGTTTGGGTGCTGAGATCACTACATCTAAGGTACAGGATATGTTTAAGGGTAAGACAATCTTCGAGGGTAATGATCTTGTGTCGGTATCTATGCGCAAGGGTGGCGCTACCAATAATCATGAGGTAGATGCTATCTCAGGCGGTACTAAGACATGTGATGGTGTTAATGCCATGATCAAGTCAGGTCTTGAGGGTTATCTCCCATTCTTGAACGCTAATAAGTCTAACAAATAAAGAGTAGCGGAACTATGAGTAATTTGAAAAATTTAACTGGACCGCTGAGTGCAAACAACCCTGTTATCGTACAGATTTTGGGTATTTGTTCGGCTTTGGCGGTAACCGTAAAGATGGAGCCTGCATTCGTGATGGGCTTGTCGGTTATGGTTGTTACAGCGTTTGCTAACCTTGTGATGTCACTTTTGCGTAATGGTATTCCATCGCGTATCCGTATCATCGTTCAGTTGGTTGTAATCGCTGCATTGGTTATTATTGTTGACCAATTCTTGAAGGCATTTGTTTACGATGTATCGAAGCAGTTGTCTGTATATGTAGGTTTGATCATTACAAACTGTATCATCATGGGTCGTGTAGAGGCTTACGCTTTGGGTAACAAGCCTTGGGATTCGTTCCTCGATGGTATTGGTAACGGTTTGGGTTATGCAGCGATTCTTTTGATCGTAGCGTTCTTCCGTGAGTTGTTCGGATCAGGTACTTTGTTCGGAGTACAGATTATCCCTCAGAGCTGGTATATCGCCGAGGGTGGCTTCTATTCTAACATAGGTATCATGCTCTTCCCACCGATGGCACTCGTTATCGTAGGTGCTATTATCTGGGTACATCGTTCGTTTAACAAGGATTTGCAGGAAAAATAGGAGGTAGAGTATGGAAACATTGAATCTTTTTATTCGTTCGATCTTTATCGACAACATGGTCTTCGCATTCTTCTTCGGTATGTGTTCATACATCGCCGTTTCGAAGAGCGTAAAGACAGCTATGGGTTTGGGTGCTGCCGTTGTCTTTGTGATGATGATGACTGTGCCTTTGAACTACCTCTTGAACGAGTATGTGTTGGCTCCTAATGCTTTGGTAGAGGGTGTTGACTTGAGTTTCTTGACATTTATCGTCTTTATTGCCGTTATTGCATCTTTCGTGCAGTTGGTGGAGATGGTAGTTGAGAAGTTCTCTCCAACCCTTTACAATCAGCTTGGTATCTTCCTTCCGCTTATCGCTGTAAACTGCGCCATCATGGGTGGTTCGCTCTTTATGCAGCAGATGGTAGGTGCTGGCGAGATTAAGAGCACCGTAGACTCTGTAGTATACGGCTTTGGCTCGGGTTTGGGCTGGTGGATTGCTATCGTTATGATGGC
>JAFOZN010000050.1 GCA_017391185.1 Alistipes sp.
CAACGCCTCGGCATAGGCACTCAGCCACATACCCACCGATGAGGGCATAGCCACCTGCATATGGGTGTAACCCGGCATAAGCAGATCCTTATACTGCTCAGCCTTAGCCATCAAGGTATGGAATAGCTGCTCTACACTCTCCTGCAATGCGATAAGCGCGCTGCGAGAAAAGAGCTTGATATCCACCATCACCTGATCATTACGTGAGCGACCTGTATGGATCTTCTTGCCCGCCTGACCACACATCTGAGTGAGCATAAACTCCACCTGAGAGTGAACATCCTCGACACCATCCTCTATTTGGAATTTACCATCCAAAACCTGCTGATATATCTCTTTGAGTCCCTTCTCCAACACCTCGGAATCCTCCTTAGAGAGTAATCCGATAGAGCAAAGCATCTTCTGATGAGCCATATTACCAAGTACATCCGCTTCGGCAAGATAGAGATCCAACTCTCTGTCTCGTCCTACGGTAAACTCCTCCACAAAGGAGTCTGTATCATAACCTTTATCCCAAAGTTTCATTCTATATTATGATTTTATCTTTAATCCGTTCAACAAATCGTAGTAAATCTCCATCGCCTGCTCAATCTCCGAGAGTTGGATATACTCATCCGCAGTATGAGAACGAGCACTATCTCCTGGGCCCAACTTCAGCGTAGTGAATGGCATCACCGCTTGATTTGACATAGTGGGTGAAGCAAAAGGCACTCGCCCCAACGCCTTGAGTCGCTTCACTGCAGGATGGTCAAGCGAGATAAACGAAGAGCTCAGATGAGTCGAACGAGGTGTAACCTCAGAGTGCACCTGCTCTCGCACCAATGCGAGCAACTCTTCATTCTGATAACACTCATTCACCCTAACATCGACCACGAAACGGCACTCCGCAGGGATAACATTGTGTTGTGTACCAGCCTCTATACCTGTAACACTCATCTTCACTGGCCCCAACATTGGCGAAATACGAGGGAAGGTATAGCTTCTAAACCACTCGATATCTTCCATCGCCTTATATATTGCATTTACACCCTCCTGACGAGCTGCATGGCCCGAAACTCCACGTGCCACACAATCAAACACCATCAAACCTCGCTCCGCCACAGCAGGATGCATCTGAGTAGGCTCTCCAACAATAGCAAAATCTATCGTGGGTAACTCCCCCAACACCATGCGCACACCACCTATTCCCGTAACCTCCTCCTCGGCAGAGGCAAGGCAGATAAGGTTATATGGTTGCTCGCTCTGGGCCAATCGAACAAACGTAGCGATCAAAGAGACCAAACTTGCTCCCGTATCATTACTTCCCAAACCATAGAGTCTCTCGCCCTCCACACTTGGCGTAAAGGGATCGCGCACCCACCCAGCAACAGGCTTTACCGTATCTAAATGAGCATCAAGCAGGATGGTAGGTTTTCCAGCGTCATATGCCCACGCCTCAGCCCACACATTATTACCCTTACGCTGAGGCTGAAAGCCCATGCGCAAAAACTCATCCCAGACAATATCTGCCACAGCAGACTCATCTCGACTGATGGATGGCGTCTTAATCAGACGCTCAAGCAATGATATGACCTCTCGGAACTCCATTATTTTATAACTAACGTACCTCCGTTAAAATC
>JAFOZN010000051.1 GCA_017391185.1 Alistipes sp.
AGCGAGAAAAAGATGGTTGCGATAATGATTCTTAGTTTTCGCAACATAAGTAGTGTTTGGTTTGTGTTATGAATTTAGTTTATTTGTATTGTCAGTTTGGTGATCTCTCCCACATCTCTTACACACGTAGAGTAAAGGTTTTGTTTTGCAAAAATATAAAAAATATATTCGAGAATAAGAGTTTATACCCGAATATATTTAATAATGTATGTTTTTACGCTTAGAAATTAGCTCTTAGAGCATCTCTATAAGCTCCTCGTTGGTGTAAGCATCTGCGCCATAGCAAGTCTTTAGATAAGCCAAACCACCGATGTAATCCTCCTCTGTGAATGAGTCTGTGGCCTGTTTTGCTACTACTACATCATATCCCAAGCAGTATGCATCAGCCGAGGTGTGACGTACGCACATATGAGCATGCAAACCTGTCATAACTACAGTCTTAACGCCCAACTCCTTCAACAGAATATCCAAGTCGGTCTGGAAAAATCCGCTGTAACGGCGTTTTGGTACGACATAATCCTTGTCAGAGAGCTTAAGCTCAGGGATTACCTCTGCACCCTTAGTGCCAGCAATGGCGTGGTCGCCCCATAATTTAAGTTCTCGGTCAATACCTGCGATGTGGGCATCGTTGCAGAAAATTACTGGTATTCCCTTCTCTCTTGCTGCATCGAGCAACTCTGCTGTAGCAGGAACGATAGCCTTACCTCTGTCGCAAGCAAGAGAGCCTGTGACAAAATCGTTGAGCATGTCAACAACCAAAATAGCTGGTGATTCCAACTTTTTCATAACAGTTCGTTTTAGTTATTATTAAGCAATAAAGTTCGTAAAGAAAAATTGGTAAAATCTAATTCAAAGTTAGAAACAATTTTCTATATATCAAAATTTAAGGCGATAAAAATACTTTTTTGATATCGCATTAGGTATGTGCTGTATAATGCCTACATTTAATATTAGATTAAGTTTTGATATTACGAGAAATAGCACTAATTTAGGGCGATAATTTGTTTATATCTTCGCTATATAGTGACTATGAAGTTTGTAAGTGTTAAAAATGTTGTTTATCTTCTCTCTTTTTGTGCGTTGATGGTTACGCCTGTGGAGTTGTGTGCCCAAACAAAGTCGGGTAAATCTATACAAAATAAAATGGCTCAGAGAGCCAAAATTATTACCCATGTTGAGAAACAGGTAATAGAATCTCCTGTGGGATGTGTGCCGCGTCTGCCATTTCAGGTTATGGTCACCTATTCTGATAATAGCCAGGCTTTGCGCCAGGTAAAATGGAGTAATTCAGCTTTGACCGTAGAAAAGGAGCAGGCGCAATACCCTGTGGGTAAGCAATACTCCATCGCAGGTCATGTTATTGGTGATAATACTACGCCTGAGGGCTACCCCGTAGAAGCTGTGGTGACGGTGGTTGATAAGGCGTGGAGCGTACCAGCTTCGAAGCCAATAGCAGAGCCTCTGCCAATAGATGATGTTGCGATAAATGGCGATAATCGTCTCACTTCGAATCGTGATTTGGCTATACGCACGATCCTTAGCTGGGATGTGTCTCAACAGCTCTATAATTATCGAGATACCTATGGTCTTTCGACTGAGGGTTACACCCCATCGGATGGATGGGACTCTCCTACTACCAAACTCAAAGGACACGGCTCTGGACATTATATGTCAGCTTTGGCTTTTGCCTTTGCAAGTGCTACTTCTCCAGAGCATAAAGATGCGTTGCGTAAGAATATAGCTCGCATGGTCAATGAACTCAGAGAGTGTCAAGAGCGTACTTTTGTTTGGAATGAGGAGTTGGGTCGTTATTGGGAGGCACGTGATTTTGCGCCTGAAGAGGAGTTGCGACAGATG
>JAFOZN010000052.1 GCA_017391185.1 Alistipes sp.
ACTGAGGCTGTTAAGGAACAGAAACCTTGCCACTTGGTATATACTTCACTCGCTGTTCATGACTCACTCAGAGAGGGTTTTGACCGTTCGCCACTCTTTAACGGTACAATACAGGGCATTGGCCCTCGCTACTGTCCGAGCATCGAGGATAAGCTACGCACCTTTGCCGAGAAGGAGCAACATCAGCTCTTCCTTGAGCCTGAGGGCAGATATACCAACGAGCTATATATAAATGGCTTCTCATCATCTCTGCCACAGGAGATTCAGCTCAAGGCTCTGCGACAAATCAAGGGTTTGGAGCAGGCACACGTCTATCGCCCAGGTTACGCCATAGAGTACGATTACTTCCCACCCACACAGCTCCGCCACACGCTGGAGACCAAGTTGGTGGATGGACTCTACTTCGCAGGTCAGATCAACGGCACTACGGGCTATGAGGAGGCTGCTGCACAAGGCCTGATGGCGGGTATCAATGCCCACCGCAAATTGCACGGGCTCGAAGAGGTTGTCCTGCAACGTGACGAAGCATACATCGGAGTCTTGATAGATGACTTGGTGATGAAGGGGGTAGATGAGCCATATCGTATGTTCACCTCGCGTGCCGAGTACAGAATCCTGCTCCGACAAGATAATGCCGATCTGAGATTGCGCCCCGTTGGTCGCGAAATTGGTTTGGTAGATGATAAAAATTGGGCAGAATTCACCGAAAAAAAATCGCTCGTAGAATCGCTTATTTCCTACGCTCACAGCCTGAGTGTCAAAATATCGGAAATTGAGAGCTATTTAAAACGTAAAAATTTAGAGCCTTTTTCGCAGGGCAGGAAGCTATATTCGCTCATCGCACGCAACGAATTTACGATTTTCGAGCTGGTCGAGGAGTTGCCTAAGCTCAAAAAGTTTGTCACCGCAAACAACATCGGACGTGAAGTTTTGGAGCAGGCCGAGATTCAGATCAAGTACAAAGGCTACATCGAGCGCGAAAAACTCTTGGCCGAGAAGCTACACAGATTGGAAAACATCTCCATTCCCGAAGGTTTTGATTTCTCTACACTGAGTGCTGTGACCATTGAGGCACGTCAGAAACTCAACCGAATCCGCCCAAAAACGATAGGGCAAGCATCGAGAATTCCGGGCGTAAGTCCAGCAGATATCAATGTGATGTTGATAAAATTCGGAAGATAAGAAAGAGAGATGAAAGAGGAAAGATGAGAGAGGAGAGAGAAAAGAGGAGAGAGGAAAGTGAGAGGGGAGAGAGGAATCGTTTGACATTAAACCTTATAATATCATAAAAAATAGGCTGCAACTCTAAAGTTAGCAGCCTATTTTCGTTAATTAGCGAATTTTATTACTTCTTCTTGAAAAGATTCTTACCCTTATTAAGAAGGTTATTCACGCCCTCCTTAGCCTTCTGACCAGGTGTCGCTGGCTCCTCTACCTTAGCCTCAGCTGCGGAGCGAGAGCAGAGGGTGCTTGCACACTTTGCTGAGCCGCGGGGAAGAAACGCCGATTCACTCGGCGTAATTTTGAATTTTGAATTCTCAACTGTTCCACGTGGAACATATCCAGCGAAACTTACTCCACAACCTTAGTCCATCCGAAAATATCCTCAGCACGGCCGTATTGGATATCCTGAAGCATATTATATAACTTGAGACTCACAGGGCCAACCTCCTCGCCATAGCGAACAATCTTCTCTGTATCTATATCGAAAACCGACTCGATAGGGGAGATAACCGCCGCAGTACCGCAAGCACCAGCCTCAGAGAACTCACCCAACTCATCCACCGCGATAGGACGCTCCTCGACCTTCATACCCAAGTGCTGAGCCAACTGACGCAGACTCTTATTGGTGATCGAAGGCAGAATAGATGGCGACTTAGGGGTTACGTAGGTGTTATCCTTAATACCAAAGAAGTTGGCAGCACCACACTCCTCGATATATTTATGCTCCACAGCATCGAGATACATCACGTTGGAATAACCATTCACGTGCGCCTTCTCGCCCGAAAGAATACTCGAAGCGTAGTTACCGCCCGCCTTGATATCGCCCGTACCGCGTGGCGCGGCACGATCCTGAATACGGTCAATCACCACCTTGATAGGCTTCATTCCGTCCTTGAAATATGCACCCACAGGCGAACAGAAGACTATAAACATAGCCTCAGGCGATGACTTCACACCTAAGCCAACCTTAGTACCAATCAAAAGCGGACGCAGATACAACGATGCACCAGAGCCGTAGGGTGGTACAAAATCTATATTACGCTTGACACACTCATAGCACGCCTGCTCAAAAATCGCTTGAGTAGGAATAGGCAAGCAGAGCTTACGTGCCGAAGATTGCATACGCTTAGCGTTCTCATCCATACGGAAGATACGCACCTTGCCATCGGCACCCTTAAAGGCCTTCAAACCCTCGAAGCACTCCAAGCCATAGTGGAGACAAGTGGTAGAGATATGCATGGGGATGTATTCATCCTCAGTAACCTGCATCTCACTCCACTGGCCACCTTTATATTCGTAGCGAATATTCACATTGGTCTTGACATAATCAAACCCAAGTTTACTCCAATCTACCTTCATAACCTATTACGTTTTGAAGAGTTATTTCTAATATGTTCCACGTGGAACTTTCGGAAATTCTACTTATCCTACAATAGCTCCATTATTAGTCTTATGCTCTGGCGCAAGCAACTCCAACTTACCCGAAGCATCCTCTGCCATCAGGATCATACCGTTAGAGGTGATGCCCTTGAGCTCACGTGGTGCGAGGTTCACCAACACCAACACCTGACGGCCCACAAGCTCCTCAGGAGTGAAATGCTCGGCAATACCCGACACGATGGTGCGCTTGTCGATACCTGTATCTACGGTAAGTTTCAAGAGCTTCTTGGTCTTGGCAACCTTCTCAGCAGCGAGGATGGTAGATACACGGATATCCATCTTCTGGAAGT
The DNA here is from genome assembly GCA_017391185.1 of Alistipes sp. GTDB lineage: Bacteria > Bacteroidota > Bacteroidia > Bacteroidales > Rikenellaceae > Alistipes. The sequence goes on from JAFOZN010000052.1 coordinate 2,955, forward strand.
CGTCATACGTACACTCCTCTTTCTGTGCAGTCACATTCTGCGCAGCCTCCTCAGCAGCATTCTGTGCCTTGATATCGGCCAAACGCTTGAGCTGAGCCTCGATTACATCATCCTCGATCTTTTCGAACAAAAGCACAGGCTTACCGATCACATGGCCAGCCTCCAAAAGTGACATTGAACCCAAAGACTCCCAATCTAACTTATTGATATTGAGCATATTAAGAATCTTCTCAGAGCTAAATGGCATAAATGGCTCGATAGCCACCGCCACGTTAGCCGTAATCTGCAAAGCGATATTGAGGATAGTCTTCACACGCTCAGGATCGGTCTTAACAACCTTCCAAGGCTCAGTATCAGCCAAGTATTTGTTACCGATGCGGGCGAAGTTCATAGCATCCTTCAACGCCTCACGGAAGCGGTAATTCTCGATATTTGACTCCAAAGATGACTTAATACCACCAAGCTCGGCGATAGTCTGCTCGTCATACTCTGTAAGCTCACCAAGCGAAGGCACAGCACCCTCATAGTATTTCTGAGTCAAGACCAAAGCACGGTTCACGAAGTTACCCAACACGGCCACCAACTCGTTGTTGTTACGTGCCTGATAATCCTTCCAAGTGAAGTCGTTATCCTTAGTCTCAGGGGCGTTGGCGCACAAAACATAACGCAAAACATCCTCCTTGCCTGGGAACTCATCCAGATACTCATGCAACCACACTGCCCAATTACGCGATGTAGAGATCTTATCGCCCTCCAAGTTCAGGAACTCGTTGGCAGGCACATTCTCTGGCAAGATATACTCGCCATGAGCCTTCAACATAGATGGGAATACGATACAGTGGAATACGATGTTATCCTTACCGATGAAGTGTACCAACTTAGTATCCTCAGACTTCCAATATTTCTCCCAATCAGGTGTAAGATCCTTAGTAGCAGAGATATAGCCAATAGGGGCGTCAAACCATACGTACAACACCTTACCCTCGGCACCCTCCACAGGCACAGGGATACCCCAATCCAAATCGCGGCTCAC
>JAFOZN010000053.1 GCA_017391185.1 Alistipes sp.
GAGCCTCGATCACGGCAGCCAAGTTCAATCGCTGGATAGGCTTAATAGAGCGACCACGGCTGCGGATCTCGATAAGTTGGTCGGGAGTATGCTCCACAACAGCCGAGCCATAGGTACACTTCAGGCTCTCGACAGTCTTGGCAGGGATATAGCCGTCATAGACTCTCAGGTCGGCATTGATAGCCGAGCTACCAAGCGGGATAGAGGCGATATAACGCAGAACACCACCATAATATACCGCAACATCGGTAACACCGCTACCGATATCAACCACAGCAACACCCTCTTGCATCTCCTCCTCATTGACCACGGCACGTGCTACGATAGCGGCACCTGCATAGAGGTTGCGGATCTTGATCTTAGCATCGAGGAACACTCTTCTGAGGCGATCCTTAGCCATCTGCTCGCAGAGGATAAAGTTATAGGTCGAAGAGAGCTGCTTGCTATAACAACCCACAGGGTTGGCCATCTCAGCACCATTATCCCCCTTGTATGAGGTAGGATAGAGATCCATGATGATCTCGCCATCCGAAGCCTTGACATTGTACATACGCTCGCTGAGCGCCTGCAAATCACGCTTCGAGATGCGATCCTCTGAATCCTCCACAAAGACATGATCTGTATAGCGAGCACAACGCACAAACTTACCAGAGATAGAGACATAGGCATCGGTGATAACAATACCTGCCATCTCCTGAGCCTTATCTCGTGCCTTACACAAAGCCTCGCCTACGCTCTGGCTATTGTCCACCATACCTGCCGACATACCTTCGGTAGGCTCCGACACTACGGCCTCGATATGAAGGCCTCCATTCTCATCTATCGACCCAACGGCAATCACCACTTCGGATGTACCCACATCGATAGCTACGATGTAATTCTTCTTTTCCACTGCGTTATATGTTTTATTTTTCTTTACAAGCCCTAAAACCGACTAAATTTTACCCCTGCAAAATCCATCGGTCACTAAAATTTGGTACACACCACCTGCCCCTGATACTTCACAGAGATGGTACGGAACTCATCCCAACCGATACGATTGAGAGCTTTGGAGTAGAATGTCAGCAAATTATCCAACTTCTCCTCTACGCGCGAAATCTCGCCAAACAATACAGTATGGCGGCCTGTACGTGGTACAAGCTCCAATTCTATGTCGCCACTCGACATCTCAGAAGCTATGATTTGCACGATCTCGGCACTCCAAAATGAGTCCTCTTCGATATATTTTACAAAGTTAATGAGTTTCAAGAAATCTTCATACCTTTTTTGCAACTTTTTTTGCTTCTCGTACTCAGCTTCTTGTCGCGCGGTGACGGCATCTATCTTTTTATCATTCTCGCGATCCAAATATCTCAGGTGACGGCGGTTTCTGGTCTTCTCGGCACGAAGCTCCGCCACACGCTCATCAAAGTGGTCATGAGTCTCAAAAATTCCCTTGCTGATGCGGCGTTTACGCTCGGCACGATCGCGCGCTGCGATGGTATCGCGCATCTCAAAAAGAGGCTTCTTCTCCAACTGCATCTGAGTTATACGCTCGTTGGATTCTCGCTTCAGGCTCTCGATATAATCCTTCACATTACCCACATAATTCTTGGGCACGGGCGGACGATAACTACCCGTCACAACAGGCACATAGACCGAGGCCATCTTCGGAGAAGGGAAGACAAAACCCTCTTCTGTGGCATAGCAGTCATAGCCATCCACCCTCAGGCGCAACAGCGGACGCCGTTGGCTCACCTCGATACGCAGCTCGCCATTGTAGGTCAGGTATGCGCTGGCACGATCCACAAAGCCGTTGTTGCGGATGGCCTGCTCGATGCCCGAAAGATTTAGCTCGCTCATCATCACCCCCACAATCGGTATCTTACTCGATGCCACCCAACGCTCCACAGCATCGGTCGAGACGAGCATTTCATCACGCAGACTATCGGCGATGGAGATCGCGATCGAGCGCACAGGTGTAGAGGCTCTATGTTGAGTGGCCCGCTTCTGAAAAAAGAAGACAAAGCCCGCAACAAAAAGCCACAAAGCAACCATTCCCGCTATTTTACCTATACGCTGCATGTTTGATCCCTACGCCTTTTTCATTAGTTCATCGGCTATCGCCTGACAATAGGCATCTATATTACCCGCACCGAAACTCACCACAACATCGGTCTGAATCTGACCGAGATACTCCGCAAGCTCCTCACGCTCCTTGACAAGCCAAGGTTTGGTCACCTTCTCTCCGATCATCTCCGAACATACGCCCTCCAAAGGCAACTCTCTGGCTGGATATATAGGCACCAGCACAACATCATCGGCATGTGACAAAGCCTCGGCAAACTCCACATACAAATCCTTGGTACGAGAGTAGAGGTGAGGCTGGAAAATAGCCGTCAGCTTACGCCCAGGGAACATCTTACGCACCGAAGTGATGGTAGCCTCCAACTCCTCTGGGTGATGAGCATAGTCATCCATATAGACCTGACGAGGGGTATTTACATAGAACTCAAAACGGCGCTTAACTCCTTGATATGTAGCAAGTCCCTGCTTCAATAGCTCTACATCCAAAGCCTTACCCTCGGCCTTAGCC
>JAFOZN010000054.1 GCA_017391185.1 Alistipes sp.
ATTCTACACTCTAAAACACACCACCTGCGCTGCCTAAGTTACCCAGACCGCCACCCATGCCTCCGCCGAAGCCTCGCATAGAATTACCGCCCGAAGTATTGCCGTGGTTGTGGTTATGATTATTCCTGCCGTTACGAGCATCCTTTAGACGCTCCTCCTCCAACTTCTTCAGGCGAGCCATCTCACGCTTATCCAGACGCTCGATCAACTCACGCATGGTCACAGGAGCAAATAATTTGTTCATATCCAGATTAAACTCAAACTCCCAACCTGTCTTGGTGGTGAAGAGCTCCTCGTCCTGCTCATTCTTATAGAACTCCGAGCGTTCACTCTGACGGCGTTCCACCAGATTACCGCTATCCCACTTGCCGTTGGCGTTGAGATCCTCTGTTATACGCATACGCATATCGCCAGCCTGCACATAGTTTATCGTATGCTCGCCCGCTCCCAAATGAGGGATGCTTCGCAAAACTTTATTACTTGCATCGACCAGATCAACGATATACTCAGCACCATCGACACGAGGTTTGATGTTGAGCTTGAGCGTGGCAAACTTCTCGATATCCTTGACCGTGATTTTTATCTTCATCGAGTCGTTGCCCTCACCCGTAATATCGGCCACAGCATCGGTAGGAATATCGAGCAGATACTCTCGCTTGACATCCCACTTGGCCTTCAATCGCCACTTGCGTGGTGAGATAGAGTCGGCAATAAAATGGAAAGGCTCTCTGAGCGTATCCTTAGCTTCGCCCCACGAAAGGAGCATAAAGCTCGTAGAGTCAAACTTCGATGGAGGGGTAACCATATTGAAAGGCAAATCCTCTTCGGGATTGACCTCTGCCGTAGTGTTCAGACCATCGAAACGGAAGGTCGATGGGCGTAGAGGCTCCTGCCACTCGCGGCCCTCATCTTCGGCCTTCTTCTTATCGCGCTCCAACTTCTCGCGCTCACGCTGCTGCTCGCGGCTCTCCACCCTGCGCCAAGCCATCTTCACAGGCTCGGTATGGCGTTGAAGCTGACGCAGTGAGTCATGGCGGAAGAAGGTCACCTCACCCTTGATGGTATCGGGCAGAGTCTCAGACTCGACATTGAGCCACAGAGCCAGCGTATCACGCCCCTCGGTCAAAGGCTCGATGATAATCTTCTCTTGGGGGATGCCCTCCAGAGAAATCTTCTCGATATTGGGGCGTGAGGCACCAAAGCGCAACTCCAGACGATGCTGGTCGGGACGTATAGCCTCCTGAAGATTCTGACGGCGGAAGCTCACATCGGTAAACATACGCAGATAGAGCTGAGGATCAGCCGAAGGGTATTGGCGCAAAGAGTCGTACCAGATAGCAAAATCGGGCATCTTGGTAGGGTTGTATCTCCCCTCCAGAAAGCCCACCTTATCCACCGATGGCTCATAGGCTTGATTATCGTTGCTGTCATAGACTCCATAGACGAAGTAATCCACAGGCTTGAGATTCTGGGCGATGAAGATACCGTTCTTCTGCGAGCGCGCAATCTTCGAAGGCTTATATTTGAAGAGCGTAGAGTCCCACTTGTCGGGTTGCTCCACAGAATCAGCCTCGAAGAAGTAGATGAAGGTGCGTCCCAAGGAGTCGGCCTTGTCGCTATTCTCGGTATAGCCCGACATGACCATAGAGTCGATCTCCGAACCTGTAGAGAATACATAACGCAGACCATGCAGAGGGTTGCCCTCGTTGTTGTCGGCAATCGAAGAGCCGAACTCGATGGCGTAGGTGGTATTCTCCAACAGAGAGTCATCCTTGATCTCTACCACCAACGAGCGACCACGCATCGTCAGCGTAGGTTTCTTCTTCATCGCTGGAGAGGTATAGAGCTCCTTCTGCTGATCCTTGATCTGGACATACTCGTTAAAGTCGATATATATCTTTTTGTCCTTACCACGGAAGTTGGTGGTGTAGTCTTGTGGCTGGAGCGACAAGATCTTAGGAGGTAAGGTATCCTTAGGGCCTCCATTGGGTGAGCCTATCGAGGCACAACGCGTCAGCGAGGTGCAGAACAAAAGCATCACCACAAAACTCAAGACTCCTCTTGGGGAGAGTGAGTGCCAAATCTGCTTTATAGAATTATCTTGTTTCATCTCTTACTCTGTTTCTTCTTTTTGATAGAATTCGTTAATCACACTCCAACCCGATGCGCTGTGCGTAGGACGCCACGTAGCGATATAGAGTTTGGTATAGACATCGGCCAGATTCTCTGGCTTCTTATATTGGCGCAAGGCGTATATCTTATGCTCCCTATCTACAATTACCATCAGGCACATCTTCTCACGAAGCTCCAGAGAGATGGGGTAAGCCTCATCCGCCCCCGCCGAAGCTACCACATCGGGCTGGGTACGTTGCTCTCCTGTCTTCTTGTTGGTCAGACGGCACTCCACAGCTGCCTCATAATCCGCAATCCTCCAATAGGTCGTATCGGCATAATAGACATAGGATTCGAGATGTGAGGCGGGAGTAAACTCTCCATCCTTGATATTCTGCTCCTGCACCATCAGATTAAAACGGGTATAATCGACAGTCTCCTTAAAGCAGGAGCTCAGGCTCATGGCCAAAGCCACGATGGTTATGTAGAAAAATCTTCTCATTATCTTGTTTTCGTTTTAACTCTTCTCTCTTAGCTCTTGGAGCATAGCATTGATGCTCTGCCCAAATTTGGGGTGGACATAATCACCCATAATCTGACTCAGCGGCACGAGGGCAAACTCTCGAAGCTGAAGTCTCGGATGTGGCAACTCAAGGCGAGGGTGAGCCATCTGCTCATCATCATAAAATATCACATCCACATCTATCACTCGCGAAGCATAGGCCTCTCCACTCAGACTCTTCTCCGCCTGCTCCGCCTCGCGGTCTCGCCCTAAAATCTGCTCCACCTCCAAAGCCCGATCCAGCACCTCAAAAGGCTCAAGCTCGCTGCTTAGAAGCAGTGCCTGATTGGCAAACTCCTCCTGCGAGGAGAAACCCCACGCCTCAGAGTAGCACACCTCGGAGCGAGACTCTATCGGCCCGATATGCTCCTCCAAAAGCTCCGCAGCACGGGCTATCAGACGCTCCTTCGAGGGGTGGTTGGAGCCTGTAAGCAAGACTACTCGATGCATCACTTCAGGCGGTTAATCTGTTTACTTACGGCCAAGGCAAAGTGTGTAAAGACGATCCTTGCATTGCCGTTTTGGTTAATCTGGCGCATGGCACTCTCGATCTCGGAGATCAGAATCTCGATATTCTGATTACCGATAAAGGGGGCGAAATTGTTACAAAACTTAGCCTCCTCACCCCACAGGTAGCTAATCCTACCCAACCCAGCGTGCAACATATAGGCCTCACGCAAAAGGCGAGCCGAGTGGGTAAGCATCTGGCGTTGCTGCTCGCGCGAGAGTTGCGCCACCTCATCCGCCCAATCCAGCAGTTCGAGGTGTTTATCGTTATAGCTCAGGCGCATCAGGCGACAAAACAGGTCAAAGCACTCCTCACGCAATTCATCGCCCTCGCCCTGCACCATACGGCGCATCTGAATCACATCGCCCGCCGCAAGACGTGCCATATTTCTGCGCTCCTGCTCCGAAGCTCCACTCAGCGAAACCAGATCTTCGACCTTGAGGCGTGGCACGGAGGTCTCTTGAGTACGCGAGAGGATGGTTTTTAAGAGCAGATCCCCACGCTCGGCAACAAGCAGAAAGACGGTATTCTCCCACGGCTCCTCCAGAATCTTGAGAATCTTGTTGGCGGCCTCCTCGTTCATGGTCTCGGCCTGCCAGATGATGACAACCTTATACTGCGACTGGAAGGATTTGAACGACAGGCGGCGGATAATCTCATCGGCCTCCTTCGCCGAGATCATGCCCTGCAAAGTCTTACCCAAATCGAGCTTATCGTACCACTCCTGTCGAGTGAAGTAGCCTCCGCTCTGGCTCATAATCTCACGCCACTGCGGCAGAAACTCTGCGCTAAGCACCACCTCGCCCGACTTCTTGCCCTGTTTATTGACGGGGTAGATGAAGTGGACATCGGGGTGTGCCGACTGGGCTATCTGCTGACAGCTGGGGCATACGCCACACGAATCACCATCCTTACGGTTGGGGCAATTCAGATATTGGGCATAGGCTATGGCAAGAGGCAAAGTACCCGCACCCGCTATGCCCGTAAAGAGTTGGGCATGGCTGATACGTCCCTTGTCGATGGAGTCTGTCAGGTGACTTTTAAGCTCCTCTTGGCCTATAATATCGCTGAATCTCATAATTTTATTTTTCTCTATTTACTCGCTCGGCTCTGATGATCCTCACATCTGCCACAGGGCGATCCAGAGAATCGGTAGCCATACGTTGTATCTTCTCCACCACATCTAAGCCCTCGGTAACGTGGCCAAAGACGGTATATTGTCCATCCAAATGGGGTGTGCCGCCGATGGTTTTATACACCTCGCGCTGGGCAGGGGTATAGCGTGTTGTGTCGCCTGTGGCCTTTATTCGGCGAAGCTCATAGCGATCCAACAGCTCATCATCGAAGGTGCGCCCCCAGACGATATAGAACTGCGAATGGGAGGAGCGTCTTTGAGGATTCACATCATCACCCTCGCGTGCCGCAGCCAAGACTCCTCGCTGATGTATCAGCTCAGGAAAGCGAATCTCTGCCGCGATGCTCTGAGGCTCGGCCTTGCCCTCGGCGATGGCCTTATCGCCCGCCATAGGATCGTAGCTCTGGCTCGAAACTCCCTTAGAGAATGGATCACCGCCCTGAATCATGAAGTTCTCAATCACGCGGTGGAACAACAACCCATCGAAGTAACCCTCATCCACCAGACGGAGCATATTATCTCTGTGCCCTGGCGTAAGGTCGCTAAGCTCCAGCTCGATACGTCCCTCCGTTGTGTGGAGAGCTATGCGCTCTGCCTGATGGCGAAGCTCAGCCTGAAGGCTCAAATTCCTCATCTCCAAAGCCGCATCAAACGTACCTGGCATCTCCCAACCGAAATTTATCTCATCTATCTTCAAATCCTCAAGTCTTGTTGCGAGCCACTCGCCACGCTCCTGCATAGCCTCGATAGCTCGTCTGATG
>JAFOZN010000055.1 GCA_017391185.1 Alistipes sp.
CAGTCGTGGTCAAAAGCAACGGGCTCCTTGCCTGCGTGAACAAGGTCGTTGTTCAAAATGTCGAGCATCTCGAGGAACGAGGTGTCGGCAGAGATGTTCTTAACCTCGTATGTCTTGAACTCTCCCTTTGATTTAGCGTCCTTTTGACGCCATATCTTTAATTTGAAATTCATACCTAATAAATATTAAAGTTTAACGTCAAAAAATTAGTCCTTATAGTTACGCTGTGCACGGTGAGTGAACTCGTAGTCGAGAGGCTCCTTTGTGAGCTCGGGCTCTACGTCCATACCCTTGTACTCCCAAACAGCTGCGTAAGCAAACTTGTCATCGTGACGCAATGCCTCACCCTCCTCGGTCTGGTGCTCAGAACGGAAGTGACCACCGCAAGACTCCTCACGGTTCAAAGCGTCGCGTGCCATCAACTCACCCAACTCGAGGTAGTCAACCAAGCGCAATGCCTTCTCCAACTCAACGTTGAACGAATCCTCTGTACCAACCAACTTCAAGTCTGACCAGAACTCCTTGCGAAGTGCCTGAATCTCCTTGATAGCCTTCTTCAAAGACTCCTCGGTACGAGCCATACCTACGTTGTCCCACATAATGTTACCAAGACGCTTGTGGATATCGTCAACAGACTGCTTACCCTTGATAGCGAACAACTTCGCAATCTTATCCTTGATAGCCTTCTCAGCCTCGTCGAATGCGGGAGTGTTAGTTGACACCTTAGGAGCCTGAATCTTCTTTGAGAGGTAGTCACCGATAGTGTAGGGCAATACGAAGTAACCGTCAGCCAAGCCCTGCATCAAAGCCGATGCACCCAAACGGTTAGCACCGTGGTCAGAGAAGTTAGCCTCACCGATAGCGTACAAGCCGGGGATAGTTGTCATCAAGTTGTAGTCAACCCAGATACCACCCATTGTGTAGTGTACAGCGGGGAAGATCTGCATAGGCTGCTCATAGGGGCTAACGTCTGTAATCTCCTCATACATATCGAAGAGGTTACCATAACGCTGCTTGATGATATCCTTACCCAAACGCTCGATAGCTGTCTTGAAATCGAGGAATACTGCCAAACCAGTCTCGTTTACACCATAACCTGCATCGCAACGCTCCTTAGCGGCACGTGAAGCAACGTCACGTGGTACCAAGTTACCGAAAGCAGGGTAGCGGCGCTCCAAGTAGTAGTCGCGATCCTCCTCGGCGATATCTGAAGGCATCTTTGTACCCTTGCGGATAGCCTCTACATCCTCCATCTTCTTTGGAACCCAGATACGACCATCGTTACGCAAAGACTCAGACATAAGAGTCAACTTAGACTGCTGTGTACCGTGTACGGGGATACATGTGGGGTGAATCTGTGTGAAGCAGGGGTTAGCGAAACCAGCACCCTTGCGGTAGCACTGGAATGCTGCTGAGCCGTTTGAACCCATAGCGTTGGTAGAGAGGAAGAATACGTTACCGTAACCACCAGTAGCGATTACTACTGCGTGAGCACCGTGACGCTCCAACTCACCTGTTACCAAGTTACGAGCGATGATACCCTTAGCCTCGCCATCCTCTACTACGATATCCAACATCTCATGACGTGGGTAGCTCTTTACAGAACCAGCTGCGATCTCCTTGTTGAGGGCAGCGTAAGCACCCAACAAAAGCTGCTGACCGGTCTGACCGCGAGCGTAGAATGTACGTGATACCTGAGCACCACCGAATGAACGGTTAGCCAAAAGACCGCCGTACTCACGAGCGAAAGGAACACCCTGAGCTACGCACTGGTCGATGATGAGGTTTGAAACCTCAGCCAAACGATATACGTTAGCCTCACGTGCGCGGTAGTCACCACCCTTGATTGTATCGTAGAAGAGACGATATACTGAGTCGTTATCGTTCTGGTAGTTCTTAGCTGCATTGATACCACCCTGAGCTGCGATAGAGTGCGCACGGCGTGGTGAATCCTGGATGCAGAATACCTTTACATTGTAACCCATCTCACCAAGTGAAGCAGCTGCAGATGCACCACCAAGACCTGTACCGACGATGATGATGTCGAGCTTGCGCTTGTTAGCTGGGCTTACGACCTTAATTGCTGCTTTATGATTGCTCCACTTTTGAGACAACTCACCAGCAGGAACTTTAGAATCTAACTTTAATGCCATATCTGTTTATTTTTAATTGTTCAAAAGTGAATGATTAATGAGCGTGACCTGCGCAGCAAGCCTCTGTACAAGCAGCGCAATCGCCGCAGAAGAAGAATGCGATAACTACAGCCATGAAGCCCAAAACTACGATAGTAGAAACTACCTTAGAGATGCACTTAAGGCGTGGGTACCATGTGTCGTTAGCCCAACCTACAGTCTGTACCATAGACCAAACACCATGGTTGAGGTGGAACCAAAGAGCTACCAACCATACGATGTAGAGAACTACGTTTACTGGGTTAGAGAATGTGTAGGCGATGATAGCAGCACCATCGGTAGCGTGTACCAACTCTCCGCCGATCATTGTAGCCTCAGCACCCATCAACTCAACAAGCATCATCTTTGACCAGAAGTGAACGAGGTGAAGACCAAGACCCAAAATCACGATTACGCCCAAAACGAGCATATTCTTTGAAGCCCACTCAACACCTGGCTCATTTACAGTCACTGCGTAACGCTGTGCACCGCGAGCCTTGTAGTTGTTGATTGTAAGAATAAACGCATAGACGAAGTGCAATACAACGAGTGCAGCCAAACCTACTGTAGCTACCACTGCGTACCAGTTAGCACCCAAGAATGCGCAGATCATGTTGTAACCCGCTGGGCTTACCAAAGCCACAAGGTTCATTGACATGTGGAAAAGAAGGAAGAGTACGAGGCAACATCCTGTTACACTCATCACCAACTTCTTACCGAGAGATGAATTGCATAAAAAACAGCTCATAATTTAAAGATTAAGTTTATTTTATTTATTTTTGTTTAGAAAATGCACATAATATGATGCAAAGATAATAATTGTTTGCAGAATAACAATACCCAAAAGGGCGAATTTGTTACCAAAATATAGATTTAAATGACTCTGACGCATAAAAAAGAGCTAAGAAGCAAGATTCGATGCAAAACTTCTGCCATGAGTGACTCTCGTAGGGAGTATGAGGCTCAGGCGGTGGTCGATCTCTTGTGTAGATATATTTCGACCCAGGAGGTAAAAATTATGGCGATGTTTTACCCTATGAAGGATGAAATTAATCTACTGCCACTTGCAGATTTTGCCTTCAAGGAGGGTGTTCGTGTCCTGATGCCTCGTATGGAGGCGGGCGCGGAGTCAAGGATGGAATTTTACGACTTCTCACCTGAGAAAATCTCTCAAGGTTCGTGGGGTGTTATGGAGCCTGTGCAGGGTGAGCCTGTCGGGGCAGATGAGATAGATTTGATGATAGTGCCTGGTGTAGCTTTTACCCCCAAAGGTGAACGTATGGGGCGGGGAAAGGGATATTACGATAGGTATCTTGGCCGAGAGGGTTGTCGTGCCCAGACCATAGGAGTCTGTTATGCTCATCAACTGATAGAATCTTTGCCTGTGGAGGCGCATGATAAGAGAGTGGATAAGGTTTTTTGTGTAAAGTTAGAGGCAAAATAGTAAAACGTGGATTTATGAGTAGTCGTGAAGAGAGGCTCAAGGAACAAGTGGCGGCATTACCACTCAGCCCTGGCGTATATCAGTTTCTGGATCGTCAGGAGAAGATTATCTATGTGGGTAAGGCCAAGTCGTTGCGCAAACGTGTGAGTTCCTATTTTGTCAAAAACAAAGATCATTCGGCTAAGGTGCAGGTCTTGGTACGCCAAATCGAGCAGATACGCCATATCGTGGTGCAAAGTGAGCAGGATGCTTTGTTGTTGGAGAATTCGCTTATCAAGAGCTTGCAACCCCGATACAATATATTACTTAAAGACGACAAGACCTATCCTTGGATAGTCATCAATAAAGAACCCTTCCCACGTGTGGAATCCACCCGTCAAGTGCGCCACGATGGCTCGCAATACTTCGGCCCATATGGTTCGATAGCGATGCAACGCTCCATTTTGGAGTTTATTCGCGAGGTTATTCCTTTGAGGACATGTAAGTTGAATCTCTCTGAGCAGGCCATCTCCAGAGGTCGTTACGGCGTGTGTCTGCAATATCATTTGGGTAACTGTAAAGCTCCGTGTATCGGGGCACAGAGTGGTGCAGAGTATTCTGAGTTGGTCGATATGGTCAAAAATATCTTAAAGGGAGATCTGCGCCCTGTGCGTAACTACTTGGAGCAGGGGATGCGCTCGGCGGCTGAGGAGTTGAAATTTGAGTTGGCGCAACGCTACAAGCAACGTATCGATGCTCTGGATAATTATCAGAGTCGCTCGGTGATTGTGAGTGCCACGATTGTCGATTGCGATATCTTCTCTCTCTTGGTGGATGATGATGAGGCGTATTGCAACTTTATCCGCCTAAGACATGGCTCGATTGTGGCTCTGCATACGGTCAAACTCTCTGTCGGTGTGGAGAGTGAGCAGGAGGATATGTTGTCTTTGGCCATACAATATATCGTAGAGAATATCGCGGGTGATATTTCGCGCGAGGTGATAGTACCTTTCATGCCTTCGGCGGCGATGATCTTCGATGGAGTGAACTTTACCATTCCCAAACGTGGCGAAAAGGCCAATTTGTTGGAATTCTCGCTCAAGAGTGCCCGTATATATCGTGCCGAGCAGATGAAAAATCTTGAGATTAAGAATCCCGAACGCCATACCGAGCGATTGATGAATGCCATGCAGAAGGAGCTACATCTGGAGCATCAGCCTCGTTATATCGAGTGTTTCGATAACTCCAATCTGCAAGGCACAAATCCTGTGGCGGCGTGTGTGGTATTTCGTGATGGAAAACCCTCTCGCAAGGAGTATCGCCATTTCAATGTCAAGAGTGTCGAGGGCCCCAATGACTTTGCCTCGATGCAAGAGATTATCTATCGCCGTTATTCCCGTCTTTTGGAGGAAGAGGCTCCGTTGCCAGATTTGATAATTGTGGATGGTGGTAAGGGGCAACTTTCGAGTGCCTACGAGATTTTGTGTGGCTTAGGCTTGGAGAGCAGAATCCCGATTGTGGGTTTGGCCGAGAAGCGCGAAGAGATATTCTTTCCGCACGATCCTATGCCATACTATTTGAGCCGTACGGGTGAACCATTGAAGGTCGTATGCCATATCAGAGATGAGGCTCACCGCTTCGGCATTACGTTCCATCGCCAGAAACGCAGCAAAGCCTTTATAAATAGCGAGCTGGAGCGTATCGAGGGCATAGGCCCTAAGAGCCTGAATCTTCTTCTGCGCCATTTTCGTACCGTAGCCAAGGTGCGTGAGGCCAGCGTGGAGGAGCTATCCGAGGTAGTTGGAGCATCTAAGGCGCGCAAGATAATAGAGTATTTTAATCCTAAAACTAAAATATGATGAGACTTTTGGTATTATTTGTATCACTACTTTTCTCCATATCTGCTTCGGCGCAAGCGATGAAGAGTATTCAGGAGTTTGGTGTAAAACCTCAGAACTCGGCAGAAGAAAATGCCCAGAATCTGCAACGTGCCATAGATTGGGCGGCGGAGCGAGGTGCGGCGTTATATGTAGAGCCTGTGAGTGGTGGATATCGAGTGAAGTCGGGTATTTTGCTTCGACAGAATGTATCACTTATCGGAGCGCATGGCCCTACGGGGCGTGGTACGAAAGATCCCAATGCGAATGCTCCTATCGGGTCGTTGTTTGTTATTACCGACAGCGAAGCTCCATTCCTTACAGTGGAGTCCTCGACTCAAGTCAGAGGAATCCAATTTTGGTATCCTGAGCAGAGTAATAGCGAAGCGGATAAAATTATAGCCTATCCACCCACCATTCAGATGAGTCACGAGAAGACGGTGCAGGGTGTGACACTCTCTTCGCTGACATTCTATGGCGAATATATGGCGATGGATTTCAGAGGCCGCGCGGATAATATTTGCGAGCAGATTCTATGTGAGCATTGTTATGGATACCCCTTGAGTGGGGAGTTTATCAGTATAGATTATTGCTACGACATCCCTCGTATCCTCCATTGTCATGTAAATCCAGCCAATATGCGACTCTTCGGGCGAACATTTTCGCGCGAGGTGGTGGATCGAGTAGCATCTATGGGTACGTTTGCCTATACTATCAACCATACCGATAATGCCCAGCTGATGGATGTGTTCACGTTTGGCACTTATGGCGGTATATTGCTTGGCGAACAGACCTATGGTCAGCTGACAAATTTCAATCTGGATTGTGTGGCGGTCGGCATCTTGAAGATTGGTGGAGGAGAGTTTAATCGTAATTGGCAGATCGCACAAGGCTCAATAATCGCCAATCTCAAAGGCGAGAATGATGAGATTCACCCCATAATTATTCGCGGTCAGGGGCATACTGCCATCTCTAATGTAGAGGCTTTTTCGGGTGAGAATGGTGCTGTGACAGCGGTAGGGCACTCTCACGATTTTCTGCTTGTTGAGGGTGATAAAAATGCGACCATCACGCTCTATGGTTGCCGTATGCGCAATTATGTGTGGGATGAGCCTCTTACCATACGTAATCCGCAAGCCATAGTGCAAGCTGTGG
>JAFOZN010000056.1 GCA_017391185.1 Alistipes sp.
GCTTTGGAGAAGAAGAACTAATTCTTTAGATCCAGATAAAGTGAAGGGTGCTGACCTAATCGGTTAGCACCCTCATTTTTTATCGCATTGCAGCATGGAGAAAACTCCAAAATCTAATATCAAGATCTGCGAGCCATTTACCTACTCGAAGATCTCTTCGATGGCTCTTCCGCGCCATACATCGGGTGAAGCCACACCAAAGATACGTGTGATGGTTGGAGCTGTATCGTAACGCATCACAGGTACTTCGATCTTATAACCCTTCTTAATACCCTTACCGAAGAATACCAATGGTGCCTCCATCTCGCTCATAGAGGTACTACCATGTCCCTTACCTATGCCACCATGATCTGAAACGATGACAAAAATAGTCTGATCATACATTCCAGCATCCTTAGTCGCCTGAATGATCTCAGCAAGATAGTTATCCAATAGAGTCAACTTGCTCATATACGTCTCCGAAGCCCAACCCTGGCCGTGGCCCTCATGGTCAGGCGAGTCATAGATACACATCGACACCTGAGGCTTATGCTCCTTAAGATAGGCTATGTAGGCATCGGTAATATCACGACACTCGCTCTCTCCCGCAGGGACATGCTTGTGATAAGTGATGGCTTTGTTGTCGATCAAATCGCCTATCACATCCCACTCATACATCGAACACATATTCGCATCGGGATACTTCTCGCGTATGGCTGTTATGAATGTTGGAAAAATTCCGTTCTTTCCCAACGCGATGGATGGGAAGTCGGGTTTGCGACTACCCCATGTATTGTAACCATGCATCTCAGGACCTGCGCCCATAAACATCGTTGCCCAATTACATGCACTCGATGAAGGAAGAATGCTTCGCGCTTGAAGTGTCCATGCACCCTGATCCATCATCGCCTTAAGGGTAGGCATCTCAGCCGCCTCAACGGTATTGCCCGCCAAGCCGTCATAGCCCACCATCACAACATGTTTAACGCCCTTGACAGCTTTGGGTGAGCTATCGGAACAACCCACGCACATTGCCACTACGCATAGCAATGCCACAAATGAAGTGTAAAAATTTCTCATAATTATTGTTTTTTTAGTTTGTTTAGTAGCCGTTTCACACAAATTTACTCCAAAAATCGTAAAAATACAATATTCGTCCGAATGGATTGAGAATAAAATATTTTTGAAGAAATAGATCTTTATGTCAATATTTTTAGTATATTTGTTGAATAAACAGCCTAATACAAATTTAAAATCAAAGAAAAGAGAAAGATTATGAAAAAATTTTTACTTGTATTGGTGATGCTGAGCTTCGGATTTGGCTCAGTTATGGCTCAGTCTGAAGAGGTAGCTGATGCTAAAAGCAAGAAGCGTAACGAGCGAATGTACCTTAAATATACTAAGGTATGGAGCAAAACAAGGGGATATATAAACCTCGCATATGCCAATCAGAGCCTAAGCGATGTGGATAGCGATGCTTCCTACGATGCAGATTGGGCAGCTGCGATCTCGTGGGGTAAGACCTTCTATCTGCACGATAAGCCTTTGGCACGCATGATGAAGTTTGGTCTGGATTGGAGTTGGTTAGATATCAATGCAGCGCAATACTCTTATGTCGATAGCGAGCTTTTCAAGGAGCGAGAGCGTTACGACCTGTTCCAGGCTGAGGTTGGTATGCAAGTTGGTCCATCGTTCACGATCAACCCCGTACACCACCTAAAACTATCGGTTTACTACCGCTTGACTCCATCATACGCCGCTATGTATGATATGGAGGGTGAAGCGTTCCACGGCAATTTTGGACTCTTCACCAATATGGGTGCCGCTATCTCATGGAAGTTTATCTCGTTGGGTATCGAGAAGCGTTCGGGCAAGGTTCAGTACAACGATTTGGAGTTTGGTAAATTCGGATATGACGATACAGGTAACTCCAACCCCAAGCTCAAAACCGAAACAGTACGCTTCTACCTTGGATTTAGATTCTAAGCGAGAGTAACGTATAAAAACAAGTAGTAAACCCTGCGGGGTTTACTACTTTTATTTTACCTTCACGCGTCTTAGCTCGGCATCGAAGCTCATAACATCATTCGAAAAGAGTTGTTCCACATATCCACTGCGAATCATCTCTTCGGTGGGTAAAAGATGGAGCGAGGGAGGTGAAATCAACGCCACCTTATCGCACAGCTCCAATGCAATATCCAATTCGTGAGTCGAGAAGAGTATCGCCTTGCCATGTTGGTGAGCCAAACGCCCCAACAAGATACACAACTCATAGCGATTGGGCATATCCAAAAAAGCTGTCGGCTCATCCAACAAAATGATAGGAGTCTCTTGCGCCAAAGCGCGCGCAATCATCACCCTTTGACACTCGCCATCCGACATCTGATCCATCGTCTTGTCGGCAAAATCAGCCATACCGACCATCTCAAGCGAGAGCTCCACCATCTTGCGATCCTGCTCCTGCATACGGCCTATCCAATTGGTATATGGGGCTCGTCCTAAAGCCACCACATCTCGACACTTTAGGTTAGCAATACGCACCTTATCGGTAGTAACAAAAGCCACTGCTTGAGCCAACTCAGCTGTGGTAAGATCACCGACAGAGCGTCCCTGAAGCCTAATATCGCCTGCCATACGCTCCTGCAAACCCACTATGGCACGCAATAGCGTACTCTTACCCGTACCGTTGCGACCTACCAAAGCGGTCAGCGTACCACCCTCGATAGTGGCCGAGAGGTCATCAATCAAAATACGTGAGCCGTAACCCAAACGAAGTTTTTCAAAGAGAATCATCGTTACACTATATTTTTATTACGCACCACAATCCACACCACAATAGGGATTCCCAAAAGAGCCGTCACACTATTGAGTGGCAAGGTAAGCATCTTCGATACAATATCGCACACGAGCAACGACACCGCACCTATCATCGCCGCCGCAGGCATCAACACACGATGATCCGCCTGAGCAAAAACTGCACGAGCCACATGAGGCATAGCCAAGCCAATAAAACCCACAGGGCCACAAAAAGCTGTAACAGTACCCGCCAAAAGCGTTGTCGAGAAAAGAATCAGGGTACGCGTACGTTTCACATCGAGACCCATAGTACGAGCATAAGCCTCGCCCAAAAGGAGAAGATTCATCGGTTTGATCACCGAAACAGCCAAGACCAAACCCACAAAGACCGCCCCCAAAAGCAACCACAGTTGTTCCGCCGTAAC